>CALWJU010000001.1 GCA_944381105.1 uncultured Clostridia bacterium
TTTGCACATTTACCTATGACGATAACAAACATACCGAGCAATCGTTTAAGAAAGGTTTGAAAACTTGTTTAAGAAATTTATGTTATAGAAAAAGTTGGCGTTATATGGGTGTTTGGGAACGAGCACCGCAAACTAATAGACTTCATTTTCACGGTTTGTTTAATATTCCTAAAAACTCTTTGTCTGGCGGTGTAATTGAAGTTAGAGATTATGATACAAAAGCACATAAAATGAGAACAACATTTCAATCAGTATTTTTCAATAATAAATTTGGTCGCAGTGATTTTGAACTTATTGATGAGAATGAAAGAAGGCTTGGCAATGCTCTTGCCTACCTTATGAAATATATAGAAAAGACAGGCGAAAAAATCGTATATAGCAAAGGACTTCCTCAGTATTTCATTTCAGACATAATGGATGATGACATAGTTTGTACAATAGGTCAGGAAGATAAGAAACTATTATTGTTTGATGATTTTAAATGTTGGGATGAAGGTTGCTATATGGGTAAAGTCAGTGCAGAAGTGATTGAACAAATGAGAAAAAGCAACTAACAAAATAACGGCATCGTAAAGAAATGGTGGGTTAAGCAATGGGCTCTGCCTTGCGAACCCCCATTTTAGATGCCGTTTTGTTGCATTCTCGCTAAAATAAACTTTGTTATTTGTTCATTTATAGTTCACTTTGTGCAAGAAATTTGTGCGTTTTTGCTTGCTGGCGTGTGCTTGTCTGGCGGAGCAAAGCGACGCCACTTGTATCAAGACAAGCACACGCCAGGATCTCATTTTTGAAATTTTTACTTGAAATTCTCTTAAAAAACTATGTCAAATAAAAATTTTTATGTTATAATGTTTTCATATTAAATATGGAGAAATTTAAATGCTTTATAAAATGATAACAAAAGCCAGAGATGAATGGTTTAATAGTGATGATTGCACAGTCAAAGAATTAGTAAATTATATGTATAATAAAGGTGAGATGAGAGATTCTCAAATTGATGCAATTAAAACATATCTATTTTTAAAGATAAAATGCGAAAACAAACCCTTATATCAATGTATGATAGAAGGTTTGTTTAATACATATATTGATATTTCGCAGTTAGAATTAAAAGACTCAACTAAAACAGTGTTAAGAACACAAAAGGAAGCATTGGCTCTTTATGAATATAGTTGTTTAACAGATGATAATGGAAATATGGTATTTGAAGCATTGAATAATGAAATCAAAAAAAGTGCTGAAAATATTGATTTTAAACGAGCTATTAAAAATATGTTTAATAATCAAAGTTATACAAACTATTTGTTCAGCTTGCCTATGGGTGCAGGGAAAACTTTTTTGATGGCTTCATTTATTTATTTAGATTTGTATTTTGCTTTAAATGAGCCTTCAAACAAAGCTTTTGCACATAATTTTGTTGTTTTTGCTCCTTCGGGATTAAAATCTTCTGTTGTCCCAAGTTTAAAAACTATAAAAAACTTTGATGCAACTTGGATATTGCCTAATAGTGCAGTTCAACAAATAAAGAAAATCTTAAAATTTGAAGTATTGGAAGAATCAAAAACAGCAAAGAAAAGCAATAAAATAAAAAATCCTAATGTTCAGAAAGTAGCAAGTTATCAGCCATTTGATTCATTGATTGGTCTAGTGCTTGTAACCAATGCAGAGAAAGTAATTCTTGATAATGTGAAGATAAATAAAACTACAAAACAAATAACTTTTGAACAACTTAATGAAGAAGAAAAAGCAATGAATGAACTTAAAAAATTTATTGCTTATATACCAAATCTTCAAGTTATAGTTGATGAAGTTCATCACCTTGCTGATGACGAAGTAAAATTAAATAGTGTTGTTGATTATTGGTATCACCAAAAGAATATGAATGGAATGATTGGTTTTAGTGGAACTCCGTATTATAATAAAGGTCAAATTATAAAACTTTCAAATAACTTAACATATAAGACTATTCAAATTCCATATATCGTAAACTTTTTTCCATTGATTAAAGCAGTAGAAACATTTTTAAAGAAACCAAGGATTAATATAGTTAGCAACAGAGATAGTATGCTAATTATTGAAAAAGGGTTAACTGACTTTTTTGAAAATTATAAGGACAAAATATACACAAATGGGACTTGTGCAAAAATTGCTATTTATTGTGGGAGAATCGCAAAATTACGAGAGGAAGTTTATCCAAAATGTGTTGAAATCGCAATAAAATATGGATACAATCCTGATGAAATTATTCTCTGTTATCACGGTGCTGATAAAGATAAAAAATATGTTTGTTCTAAACAAGAGGAATTAGAGTTTTTATCTCTTGATTCAAGCGTTAGTAAGAAAAAAATAATCTTACTTGCTCAAATTGGTAAAGAAGGTTGGGACTGTAAAAGTTTGACTGGTGTTATTCTTTCGCAAGAAGGCGATTGCCCTAATAATATGGTATTACAAACATCATGTAGATGTTTAAGACAAGTTGATAAAAATAACACAACAGAAACGGCTATTATTTGGTTAAATGATTATAATGCGAAAATTTTAAACAATCAACTTGCGGAAGAACAACATACCTCTATTGAAGAAATTAATAATGTTGAAAGAACTGAAAAAGTTGAAATCAAACGATATGATAGAACGAAAAGATTAAAATTGCCTAATATAGATTTTTATCAATTTAAAGTTGAATATGAAACTGTTGAGGTTGAGAATAATTTAACAATAGAACAAAAATTAAAAGGCATAGATCTTGAAAAACAAACGATAATTACAACTTATCAAGATATTAAAGGACAAACATTACAGCATATAGATTTCGAAAGTGATTATGGTGATGAAATTATTACTTATTCAAAATGGCTTTCAACTTTATGTAAAGAGAGTTTTAATTTACTAAATTTACAAGAATTATATATTTATGATGATATTTTGAAAAATATATTTGAAACAATAACTATAAAAAAGGATAATTACAATTATTTTAACAAACTTTATGACATTCACAATATAAACAGCGAAATTAGAAAAGCATTCCAAAAACGATATTCATTCAAGACAAAAGAAGAAGTATTATTTGAATCAAAATCTTTGTTAAATAAAGATAATTTTACTGAAACAATAAAAACCAGTGATGCATCTAAATTTTATCCGCAAAAAAGTATAGTGGATAGAATAATTCAAATAGATAAAAGAGGCTCTTTTTATACACCAGAGCAAGAAAGGCAAATCGCAGGTTTAAAAGCACTAGACATGGAAGATGTGATAGAACAAAAGTTTAGCTTTCCACCTGAAATAAAATTAAAAGATAAAACTTTTCAATATATACCATATAATTTTTCGCAAAGCAAATTTGAAGAAAAAGTATATGCGAACATATTAAGATTGCCTGCTTTTAGAAATAACAATTTAGAAGTCTATTATAATGGCGATAGGGCTCTTACAGAATTTAAGATTAAATGCTATAAATTAAAAAATAATGCTTGGTATTATATTGGTATGTATACACCAGATTTTCTTTTATTAAATAGAAAAAATAACAAGATTGACAAAGTTTTAATTATTGAAACAAAAGGTTCTGGGTTCGCAGATGATAAAGCTTTTAATGATAAAAAAGAATTTGTAAAATCGAAATTTTTAGAAATAAATAACAGCAAATTTGATTATTTCTATTTGCAAGATGATGAGAATGAAAATCAAGCATTAGAAAGATTAAACAATAAAATTGATACTTTATTTAAGGAGGAAAGATAAAAATGGCAATTAAATATGTTCCATATTTTCCAGAAACAATTGATGGACAAGCAATATTAAATAATTTTACAAGAACTCAAAGATTTTTAAAATATAAAGATAATGATGGTGTTTATAATAGCATTGCAAAAGGTATGCCTTTATATGAAATGGAAAGCATTGAAAAGGTTGGAGAGAATAAAGATAACAACCTTGTTATTCGTGGTGAATGCCTTTCTGCTTGTGCCTATTTGAAAGAAAAAGATATAAAAGTTGATTTGGTTTACATAGATCCGCCTTTTGCCAGCGGTGCGGATTATGCAAAAAAAGTCTACATTAGACGAAATCCAAAAGTAGATGAAGCAATAAAAAAGGCAGAAACAGAACTTAACAACGATGACTTGAAAGCTTTTGAAGAAAAAATGTATGGTGATGTATGGAATAAAGAAGCATATCTAAATTGGATGTATGAAAATCTGCTTGCAATTAAATCAGTTATGAGTGAAACAGCATCGATTTATGTTCATCTTGATTGGCATATAGGTCATTATGTAAAAATTCTGATGGATGAAATATTTGGTGAAGATAATTTTAGAAATGAAATAGTGTGGTGCTATACTGGTGTTACACCTTCACCGAGGGCATTCCAACAAAAACATGATGATATTTACAGATATTCTAAAAGTAATGAGTTTTTATATAATCCACAATATGTTCCTTATAAAGGATTGCATGCTACAAATGTAGTATCTCATGGTTCGAATAAGATTGCAGACCCAGAAGAAACAAAAAAATTGCTAGAAAGAGGGAAGCCGGTAGAAGATTGGTGGATAGATATTTATACTGTAGATAGAGTAAGAAAAGAAATAGCAGATTACGCCACTCAAAAACCAGAAGCATTATTAGAGCGTATTATCAAAGCTTCTTCAAACGAAGGTATGATTGTTGCTGATTTCTTTGGTGGCAGTGGTGTTACCGCAACTGTCGCTCATAAGTTAAAACGAAAATTTATAACTTGCGATGTTGGAATAAATAGTATTCAGACAATGAGAGATAGACTTGTTGCGAATAAAGCGGAATTTGAAATTCTGGAAGTTAAAGATGGCGTGTCATTATACAGAAACCCACAACAAACAATGGATAAATTAAAGTCTCTCATTCAAGGACTAAAAAATGAAGATGGACTTGATAAGTTTTGGGAAGGTTCAATTCAGGATAGCAAATATGGGATGATGCCTGTATATATTCCAAATCTTCTTGAAGGTACAGGAAGAATTTTAGATACAAGGCTTGTAAATGAAATTATACACAATGCACTTCCCGATTTGCCTGAAAATGTTAAAAAAGTTATTGTTTTTTATATAGACATTGATGATAAGAAAGCTGTCGACGAATTTATAAAAGAGCAAAATGACACAGAGATTGAAATAGAATTTAGAGATTTGAAAGAACTTTTGAGTGAGGTAGTTGTTGATGATGATGTAGATTATGAGATAACAAATAACGAAATTGTAATCAATCATTTTTCAAGTGATAGAGTTCAGCAAAAAATTGATGAATATAATGATAAAATGCAGGCTCAAGCAATTAAAAAAGGAACAGAGTATAAACCATTAACAATTAGTGGTGAAGGACTTGAGTTAATTGAATTTATCAGTCTTGATTGCACAAACGCAGAAGGTACTTGGAATTCTGATAGTGAAATTAAAGTTGAAAAGAACAACTATGTTACCATTAATGGCGAAAAAACTAAATCTTATTGGGACGGCAAAATATCATTTAACAAAAAACCTTTAAGAATGAAAATTAGAAATATATGTGGCGACGAAACAATAATTGTTATAAAGGAACAAATATGACATTTGAACAAATAAAATTTGCTATGGAGCAAATACGAAAATTTGAAAACCAAAAGAAAGCTCCTTGTTATGAAGCAATGGATTCTCTTTTAGATAAAACCAGATTTTACTTTACAGAAATAGATTTCCAAAGTTTATATTTATATACCTACCAAAAATCACAAGAACGACTTACAAAAGAAGATTTTATATCTGATTGTAATGCTATTATCTTCACTCTTGAAGGCATGTTGAGTAAGGATAGGAATTATCCTATAATAAAAAACATTTTAAAAGATATAGATAAATTTAAAAAATGCAAGTCTAACAAATCTGTTAAAGAAGCAATAAAGACAATTTATCATACATACTCTGATAGAATTAAATTCAACAAGGTTATTGAAAAATTAATTTCAGAAGATGCAACGAATAACCATATCATTGACATGGGGCTTGATGGTTTTGACAAATCATTATTAAACTCAATGCTAAAAAATTTAGAGAATTATGCAAATGAAATATGTTTTGAGAAACCTCAAAAAGTAGTAACAAAGCAGAATAAACCTGATACTACAATAAATATAAATAACAATAATGTCTTATCTTCAAGTATAGATATAAATTTAGCTATTCACAATGCTATAGAACAATTAGAAAATGCATGCTTATCTGATGAACAAGAAAAACAAGTTAAAGAAAAAATATCTGAACTCGAGAAAATCGTAAAATCAAAATTTACGAAAAAAACAAAATGGCAAAAATTATGTGAAATTATGAGATGGGTTGTTGAACAAGGTGTTCAAGTAGCAAGCATTATAGTTCCATTAATAGGTAATGCAATAAAATAAAACATATAAATGAATTTGTTTAATTTAATTTTATAATAAAATTTTTAATGTTGTATTAGAAATAAATGCAATTTCAAGCCAATCTTTATTTAAAATAAAACGAACTTTGAATTTGAGATTAGTTCTCGTTTGAGGTTCATTTTTTCTTTGGTGCAAGAAAAATTTAAACATTTTTATGTTTAATTTATATATTGATAATTTTTACTTTGCATTTTACTTCTTTTGCATATAATAGAGTGTTTTTAGTCCCACTAGGTTTGCCATTCCAACAGGCTATGCAAACACTTGAATGGTCGACCATAAATCTGTTTCTATCATTCATGCATGTTTGTGTATATTGCGAAGATAAAATAACAACATCATCGCATTGATTTAAAATATGTTTATATCGTGCTTGTTGATTAGACCTCCATTTTAATTCTTGTCCAAGACAAGGCACAATAGCAATAATTTTAATGTTGTGCTTTTTTCTTAATTTTAATAAGACTTCCGCTCCTATCATATCAAAGCCTTCTGCCATACCTGTTAAAAAAGTTGTAAGTCCATATTTTATAGCCCCCTCAAATATTTTTTCTAAATCTTGTTTAAATTTAATACAACTATCTTTTGTTTCGTCATATCCCCATGGTAAAGATTTTGGTCTGTGCCCTGTAAGACAAGCAGTCGTGTCTTTATTTAACTTTACTTTATTATTTCTATGCATATAAATCTCCTTTATTTATTTTATTTTCTTTGTATTTAAAAAGTCAAGCGATGTGTCTGTATAGACACTAAATTTTATACATAATACTGATAAAATCATTAAAAAATAATGATTGAGGTGTATTATGAAAATTCAAAGAGCAGTGGCATTGCGAATAAGCAATCTTTTAATTAAAGAAAACATATCACAATACGAATTAAGTAAAAGAATGTGTACGGACAGGTCTACAATTAAGCACATTATTCATGAAGAATACAAAAGTATTAAGTTTGAAACTCTTGTTAAAATTGCAGATGCATTTAATATGTCTATACAAGAGTTTTTAGATGATGATTTATTTAAAAGAGAAAATTTAGATATTGAATAATAGAACATAAAAAGAGCCAAGAGTTTTTACTCCTGGCTATTAGTTTAGTTATTGTTTGGTATGTAGATTTTGTCTGCGACTTTAACTGCTTTGTAAGTAGTGCCATTTGTAGTTTGCTCTACATATTCTGGCTTACCATCGGTAGTTGCTCGCAAGATTAAGCAGTCATTATCTATATCTGGTTTTTCTATGTTTATATCAATTATTTGTTCTTCTTTTGATACTTCAACAATTTGTATTCCTTTGTTCACAAGATAGGAACTAAATTGCCATAGTTTTTCAAATTTTCCATTTGAGTCCACAATAAAACTAAAATCGTCCTGTGGATAATATGCTGTAATTCTATAATACATTTTTTAATCTCCTTTTATGCTATTTGCCTTAACTTTCTGTTGGCGTATGGTAGCCATTTTTTATTTACAAAGTTTAATATTTCATCACTTGGTTTTGTGTCGTGTTCACCATAGCATTGCAAGACTTTATGAGTTTTAATCGAATATTCAAGAGTTACAAGTGGTGTATTTGGTGATAATCTATTGCGAATAAAGAATATCAAACTTTCTTCTCGTGCAAACTTTTGGTCATAATTCATTTGTCCTACGCAGTGATGCAGTTGTTCACCTTCATAGACTAATTGTTGTGGACTTTTTGCAATTATGCAAACATAATCTTCTTTAACAATAAGCCTTTCAAGAGATAGATATTTGTTAGCTACATTTGCAAATTTTTGATAGAGTTCTTTTCGTTGTTTTGCATCTTCTTCTGCTTTCTTTGTGTGATATTGGTCTATTCGTATATCGTGCCATTTCTTAAAATCGTGTGGATAGCGATTTTTATCTATTGTCATATCAAGTCCTAAATACTCGCAAGCGTGCCTATAATCTTCATAAGAGTAGCCATCTGTATTTTGTTTTATAAGATATTTTAAAAATTTATCCTTTTCGTTATGTTTCAAAAATGTTTTCAAATTTTGAAAATTGTTTTCCTTAGCAAAATATTTTTTAAATTTCTCAAAGTTATAGACTTCTTCAATATCTTTGTTCTGTTTATACGCATTGATTATTGAAGAAATATAATATCCAGAACTTGCTTTATATTTGTTTTTGTATAGCCATTTGCAAAAGTTTTTTTCTTTTTCGCAAAGTCTTAAAATTTGTATGCTTGTTGCAAGATTGCTCATTCCTGCTTTAACAAGCAATTCGCATTTAGGATACTTTTCATAGAATTTCAAATAGTTTAAAATATCTGTGTATGCATATAAATCAATTGCTGAATACTTATATTTTTCAAGTAAAGAAATATACTCTTTGTTGATAATCGGAGCGTTTATTCTAAAATATTTTGCATCATTATAACCCCAATCGTAATCATACCAATGACGATATTGTGAAATACCTTCACGATACCAGCCAACTTTATAAAAGCCCATTGTAAGTCCAATATCTTGCAAATATACTTTATCAGTATTTATTCCGTGAACGACAACTTGCTTGTAATACCAATTTTTATAGTGGTTTCTAACTGCGACTACAACTTCACAAAGTTCTCTTTTGTATTGTGTAAAGTATTTGTAAAATCGAGTGTTTCCATTTGGCTTTGGATACTCTTGCAAGTCTAATTTTTTAATTTTATTTAATATGTTTTTAGGTATAGGTTTAATGTCAAATTCTGTAATCATATTTAACTCCTTTTATTGTAATTTAACTTTTCCATCAAGCAGTGAAGATATTGTTTTAAGTAAAAATTTATCAAAGGTTTGATTGTGTATATCAACACTAATTGGTTCGACTTTTTCTTGTTTTGCTTCTTGCTTTTGAATAAACTCCACATTGTCATTTTCAATAATGATGCAGTGGTATTTGTCTTTAACTTTTGCTATATAATCTTCTTTTACATGATAAGGAAAGCCTGCCATGTCAACTTTTATGGTATCAAAACTTTTCTTTGTAAGAGTTAAATTCATCTCTTTTGCGATTATGTTTGCAGTTTCATTAAATGCTTCGTAAAAATCACCAAGTCTAATAAAAACAAGAGAGTCTGGATAACTCTCTTGCTTATCGACATAGTTTAAATACCAATCAGGAAGTTCTTGCTTTGTTTTTTCAACAATTTCTGCTTGTTCTTCGGATTTATCTTCGCTTTCTTGTGAATTTGTGGATAAGTCCAACATATCAAAGAAAGACTGTTGATTGTTTTCCTTTTTAGGTTTTGGTGTTTCAATTTGTTTAGGTGGTGTAGGTGGTGTTTTCTTATATTCACTACCATCTTCATTAAGTAAAACACCTTCGATTGTATCTTCTTCAAAATAGTGAATTGCCCAAGCAAAGACAGTTTTATCTTCTATGCAAGCACCTTTTGCACTTTTCTTTGCAAGTTTTCTTGCTTCTTCACAGGCGTACAGAAGAAAGGTATCAAGTGTTTTCTTATTTATTAAAGTCTTATTATCTTTTAGAATTTTAACACCATTGTTTATTTTATCTGCAAGAATCTCACTTGCATTTTCTTCCAAATATTTTTTGATGATTTCTTGCTCTCTGCAGTTTGTTTCAAGATTTAAATTAATCATAATTCCTCCTAAAATGGTAATTCTTTTAGTAATTCGCAAATTTTATATTCAAGTTTATCTAGTGTAGTGTAGTGATTAAAACCACCTTTATAATCAACTTCATTTTTAGCAGTTCTAACAAGAATGTGATTATACCAATCGTTGTTAAAATATCTAACATCACTAATTGAAATATAAACACACTTATTTTCAGTTCCACCTTTAATAAAGGCAGAAAAGCAGTAGTGATTTTTATTGACTTTAATTAAAC
>CALWJU010000002.1 GCA_944381105.1 uncultured Clostridia bacterium
AGACTGTTGTTCCTTCTGTATTTGAGATTCGGTAGAGTTCCACATTGGTTGTATCCCAAAGCAATGTTGAGCCAACAACTCCTTCAATGACATTTACACCATCGACAACATATGTACAATTTAAAATTTCTTCTTCTCCATCCTCTATAACCTCTTTGGTAGTGTAGTAATCAAATACAACCCTTGTAACAGTGCTATCTTCTGTTTGGTAACTTGTACTACTTTTAATTGCTTGATTTAGAGTTTGACCATTATTAATATCTGCGGCAGTGTAGTAAATTTGAGTTTGGTTATTAAAGTAGGCACTAAGTGCAGAAAAAGCAATCACAACAAGAGACAGTGTGATTGTAAGCAAAAATAGTGTAACATACGCAAAGTTTAATGTTTTTCTACCTAGTTTCATTTTTCCTCACTTTAAATGATATTTTGCTTAATTAAAACAATATTTATTTATAATACTATTATAAATATTCTTATAAGAATTATAACATTATTTATATACTTTGTCAATTAAAATATCCTTTTATATGTTGAGATGATTATTAAACATAAAGTAAAAAATCTAAACTCTTTTAAAATTGTTTATGAAAAATAAAAATATTTTTTGTAAAAATTTGTAAATTATTTTACAAAAGAAAAGAATTGTGTTATAATACATCACATCAGGAGGTGAAAAATGAGGTTTAAAGATCATATTACTGAAAATTTGCTTGCGTTTGGAATAATGCCTAAGTTATCTGGTTTTAAATATTTAAGAGAGGCTATAAGACAATGTTTTTTAGATGAATCTTTACTAAGAAATTTAGTTAACAGGCTTTATCCGTCTGTTGCAAAGGTGTTTAATACATCAAGTGCTATTGTTGAGAGAAATATGAGAAATGCACTTGATAACGCCTATCGAAATGGAGGATTTTTATATTTGAACGACTACTTTAACTCAATAGTTTATACTATGGACTATAAAATGACAAATGGCGAATTTCTGGCATTGGTGGTGCTAAAAATAAAACTTGATATTTTAGAAAATGCTTTTAATGATAAGAAAAATGAAAATTAAAAGCATTTTTTTTATAAAAACATTGATTAAAATATTAAAATGTGCTAAAATAATATCTATGTTAAAGGAGATGTTATGGCAAACGTTATAAGAAATATGAATTTTAAACCTATTGTTGAAAAATTAGACTATCAAAGACTTAGTGAACCTCAGCCAAGTGCAACGATAAATATGAGGGTGTGGGACGAAATGAAAGTTGAAAGATTGCGTTCTGATGCTGTAAAAGTTATGCTTACAAGATTTGTAAAGCCTGAACCTGCTTGTATTTTTTCAATAGAGGCTACTATTGGGGTTGAAGTTTTGATAAACACATCTGAGTATGACAATATAGATGATCCTGTTGATTATTTTAAATCAAGTCCTGTTGGTAGAGTCCTTGCAAGTCATATAGCCTGTCTCTTATCAGAAATTACCGTTCAATCACAGATAGGTCCAATGATAACAGCACCAGTAGTACAATTTCCACAATAACACAATAAAGGATTATTATGAGCGAAGGATTATTAATAGCATTTATCGTAATATTGTCGTTCTTTGCAATCTTTGTAATTGCGACATATTTCATGCAAAGAAAAACATTTAAGTTTAAAATAGAAAATAGTGATATTTTAATAAGAAACGCAGGGGCAAATATAAAAATATTTGTTGACAAAAAACTTGTAAAAAGTTATTTTATGCCTAATCTTATTAAAGGAGAGGCATACAATTTTGATATTGATGGAAAGGAATATATTTTAAAATGTAAAAGTAATTCGTTTGGCTATAAACTACAAATGCAGGTATATAGTCAAGATAAACTTATTGCAGACAATGGTGTGAAATTAAAATAAATCGGTGCAATTCCGATTTTTTATTTGTAAAAATAGAAATATGATTGTATAATATACCAAGAGGAGTTAAAATGGAACATTTGGCACTTTACCGAAAGTATCGACCAAAAACATTTGAAGATGTAATAGGACAAGATCATATTACAAGAGCCTTACAAAATCAAATTGTAAGCGATAAGGTTAATCATGCCTATCTATTTACTGGTTCACGAGGCGTAGGAAAAACATCGGTTGCACGTATATTCGCAAAAGCGGTAAACTGTCAGCATAATATTAATGGGTCTCCATGTGGGCAATGTGAAACTTGCAAGCGTCTTGAAAACGAAAACGATATTAATATTATAGAGATTGATGCAGCGTCAAATAATAGAGTGGATGATGTTCGTGAAATAAGAGAAAAGGTTAAATTTTTGCCTGTTGGAGCAAAATACAAAGTCTACATTATAGACGAGGTGCATATGCTGACTGATAGTGCGTTTAATGCCTTACTCAAAACACTTGAAGAACCTCCATCTCATGTAATTTTTATTTTGGCTACAACAGAAGCACATAAACTCCCTCCAACCATACTTTCAAGATGTATAAGATTTGATTTTAGACTTGTTTCTACAAGTGATCTTGTTAAACAATTACAGATTATTTTCGATAAAGAAGGAATAGAATATGATAATGACGCACTAAGGCTTATCGCTAATGCTGGCGAGGGTAGTGTGAGAGATACTCTTTCTATTGCCGATTGTGTTGTTGCTTACTCCGACAAAAAAGTTACAAAAGAATGTGTAATGAGAGTGTTAGGCACAACAGACTATGATTTATTGATTGAATTTTTTGATTTGATCAATAAAAAAGATATAGGGGGAATTCTAGATTTCGTAAACAAGATAGACAGTTCTGGAAAAAACATCTCAATGTTTGTCAAAGAACTAGCAAAACATGCAAGGAATCTTTTGATATGTAAAACTTGTGAAAACCCTAATGAAATATTAAATCTACCACAAAATACCTATGAAAATTTAAAAAGTCAATCGCAAATTTTTGATGAGAGAACACTTATATCATATATGCAAACCTTAGGTGGAGCAGAAAATGAATTACGATACACCCTTTCACCGAGATTGCTTCTAGAAACGTTAGCATTAAGTGTGTTAGAAGGTTTATCGGGCGAAGATGTAAAAAAAAACTGAAAATGCAAGTATATAATGGTAGGCTTAGTTCAAAAAACGTATGGGGTAAAGTTGTCCTTTACCTTAGAGAACATAGGCAGGTAGCCTTGCATGTAGCATGTGGAGATATCACAGATGTAAGCATTGATGGAAATGACCTTATTATCAATATAGAAGACGGAATGATATATAATCTTTTAGTTGATGGTAAGCGTCAAATTGAAAATGCTGTGAGATGGCAAGGCCTTGAATTAAATGTAAAAGTTAACATAAAAAATATAGAGTTATCTTCGGCGGATCAAGATATAAAAAAACTTAAAGATCTGTTTGGTGATAAACTTGTTATTAAGGGAGGTAAAAATGGGATATAATAACTTTGGTGGCTTTGGAGGTGCTAATATAAACAACCTCATGAGACAGGCTCAAAAAATGCAAGAAGAAATGGCAAAAACAAAGAAGGAAATTGAAGAAAGTGAGTTTTCGTCTTCTGTTGGCGGCGGAATGGTCGAGGTTAAAATGATGGGCGATAGAACCATGAAATCTATTTTGATTAAAAAAGAGGTTGTAGATCCTGATGATGTAGAAATGCTTGAAGACCTTATAATTTCTGCTGTTAATGATGTACTAGGACAAATTTCCAGAAAAGAAAAAGAAAGTATGCCAAATATGCCAGGTATATTTTAAAAGGCAATGATATGCAAGATGATTTAATTGAAAAATTAATTGAACAATTTCGAACTCTGCCTAGCGTTGGCTACAAAACCGCTCAACGCTATGCTTTTTCTATCATTGAAGGTAAAGAAGAAAGGGCCAAACGATTTGCTGAGACAATTATAGAAGCCAAGGAGAAAATAGGCTTTTGTAAGATCTGTGGCAATTTTACAGACAAAGAAATTTGCTCTATTTGTCAAAAGCGTAATAGAAAAATTATTTGTGTAGTCGCAGAACCAAAAGATGTGCTTGCAATGGAAAAAGTAAAGAATTATGATGGAGTATATCATGTTTTATTTGGTACTATTAGCCCTCTTGAACACAGAGGTCCAAATGATATAAAAATAAAAGAACTTCTTTCACGAATTCAAGAAGATAATGTAGAAGAGGTTATTATGGCAACCAATCCAGATGTGGAAGGCGATGCGACTGCAATGTACATTGCAAAACTTCTTAAACCTCTTGGAGTAAAGGTTACACGACTTGCACAAGGCGTTTCAATGGGAAGCGACCTCGAATATGCTGACGAAGTAACGCTTTCAAAAGCCCTTGAAGATCGTAGACAGTTGTAAAGGGAGTACATATGATTTTTGATGATATTGAATTACTTATAAAAAACGGAGCAAAGAGGGCAGGATATGAAGAAAATTTTTCTGTTTCTTTTTCTGCAATGCCAAAACTTTGCGATTTCCAATGTAATGACTGTTTTACACTCTCGAAGAAATATAAAAAAAATCCATTTGAGATTGCACAAAGCATTGTTGATAATATAGAAAAAAATGATTACTTTTTATTTGAGGTGGCAAAGCCTGCTTTTATAAATGTTAAAATGACAGACAAGGCTTTGTCTAAAATTGCTAATTCCTATCTAAAAGATGATAGGCTAGGCGTGCCTATGCACGAGGAAAAGCAAAAAGTTATTATGGATTATGGCGGTGCAAACGTTGCGAAAGCCTTACATGTAGGACACTTGCGTTCTCCTATTATAGGTGAAAGTTTAAAAAGATTATATCGATTTTTAGGAGACGAAGTAATCGCAGATGTTCATTTGGGAGATTGGGGCTTGCAAATGGGACTTACAGAACTTCAACTCTATCTCGATGGCAAACTTGATTATTATTTTAAAGGGGTTGGAAAAGAACCTAAGATTACACTTGAAATGTTAAATGAGGCATATCCTAAGGCTAGTGCAAGAAAAAACAACGATGAGGTATTTAAGACTCAAGCGGATGATTGGACATTAAAAATTCAAAGAAAAGAAGAACCTTACTATCAGATTTATAAAAAAATTAGAGAGGTTTCAGTTAAAGAAATAAAAAAACATTATAGTGAACTTGGAGCAGAGTTTGATTTGTGGTATGGCGAAAGTGATGCACAAGATTATATTGACAAAACAATAAAGATTATAGAGGATAAGGGTCTAACTAGAATTAGCGATGGAGCACTTGTAGTTGATGTTGCTGTTGAGGGAGAAAATATCCCTATTCCAAAAACAAGCGAAGACGAGGTGCAGAGATACAAAAATCCAATGCCACCTGCTATTTTAAAAAAATATAATGGTGGAGTTTTATATGCAACAACAGATATTGCAACTATACTTATGAGAAATGAAATGTTTAAAGGGGTAGATAGAATTGAATATATTGTAGACCTTAGACAAAAAAATCATTTTATTCAAGTTTTTAGAGTTTGCAAGATGTCTGGTATTTCGCCAGAAAAACAGTCTTTAATTCATATAGGATATGGCACTATGAATGGTAAAGATGGTAAACCATTTAAGACACGTTCTGGCGACACAATAAAACTTGAAGATATAATTGAATTGCTTGTTGACAAGGCGGGTCAAAAATTAAAATCTAATGGAGTTAAATATGATAGAGCATTAGCGCTAAAAATAGGGGTTGGTGCGATGAAATTTGGCGACCTAATAAATAACGTAGATAAAGACTATGTTTTTGATCTTGATAAATTTATGGCGTTCGAAGGTAAGACAGGTCCTTATATTCAATATTGTGTTGTGCGAATTAATTCTATTCTATCAAAGATAGCACAAGATGAAGGCGAATTTTTTATAAGCAATGAAGAGGAAAGGGAAATTATAAGAAATATATTAAAAGTAAACTCTTCTTATGAGATTTGCTATAAAAATAAAACACTATCTTCTTTATGCCTTGCAATATATAACTTAGCAAGTTCTTTTTCTACATTTTACAATAACCATAATGTGATAAATCAAAAAGATGAAAAAGTAAGACGAAGTTATGTTGCCTTGTTAAAGCTTGTTAAAAAGAAATTGGAACAAGCGCTCAACATCCTTGCAATAGATATTCCGCAAAAAATGTAAAAAATTTTCAAGAAAAGTATTTACAAATTTTGAAAAATGTGTTATTATTAAGACAAGTTAAGCGGAGGAATTAATCATGAACGAAAAAGAATACACAATCCCAGAAGATTATTTGAAAAATACAGTAATGGCAAATTTGCCAAAGAATGTGAAGATAAAAAGTATTAATGTAAAATTTAAAATAAAAACTAAATCAAATGGCGAAAATATTGTTGAAGAAGAACGTGAATAAAAAAGACTTTCATATAGAAAGTCTTTTTTATTTTGTTATTTAATTATGATGAAAATTATTCATTTTCACTTGTTGTTTGAAAATTGTTTAATAGCATTTTAATAGAATCAAATAAGATTTTTTCTGACTTTAAAATATCATTTTGTAAAAGTTCTTTTAATAAATCTTCAATTTCAACGTTAGGATGATCTGCTATAAATTGTTGGATAACATTGTTTAGTTTTTCAGAAACTTTTATAACTGTCTCTTCTTGGTCCATATCTTTTGCAATTCTATACAGATAATCTTTTATAAAAACATTAGTATGGTGGCGTAATTGGTTTACATATCGTCCTTTTTCACTATCAGTGTATAGTGGACTACTTAATTTTTCTAAACAAATTTTAATACCTAGATCGGTTTTCTTTATAATACCTTCAAGTGAGTTTCTTTGGCTGTTGTTCAAAAAGATAAAAGAACCAGAAGGTTTTATTGATGAATGTTTTTTACCATCCTCACCAAAATATTCATAAACATTATATGTTTTTCCCATTTCTGTTACTGTGTACGTTGCTATCAGTTCTCTTTGCTTTTTCATAATTTCTCCTTTATTAGTAATGATAATACATATTTATGGCGTTGTCAAGACAAAAACAAAAATTAACTAAAAATTAACAAGATACTTTGCTATAATAAGTATAAAATTATAAAAATGTAGTCTATTTACTTTACAGAAAGTTTAGTTTGAAGTATAATTATAAGGTGTTTTTTAAACCAAGGAGAAAGAATATGGATAAGACAAACAATAGAAGAAATGTGATATTGACGATTTGCTCATTGATACTAGTGGTGGTAGCAATAATTTGTGTTGTTACGCTGTTGATTAATCGTGAAGAAGAGAGTAGAGTAAGGCAAGAGAGGACTATTACAGGGA
>CALWJU010000003.1 GCA_944381105.1 uncultured Clostridia bacterium
AGATAAAAAGGGAGGGAAATATGGACGAGAAGTACAAGAGAAGTTATAGGTGGCGATTGACTGCAATGATAATGCTATTTTTACTAGTGCTTGCTGTGATATTTATTGCAATATTCGCACTGCCTAACGATGAGGGACAACCAACAACTGAGACAAATAAGACAATCAGTGGCAGTGTGAACTTTACAGGTGCCACCGACAACACCTTTTATATAAAAGAGGTAAGACTGCAAGAGGGAGAGAGCGAGGCAGAGGTTCTTTCAATAACCCCAGGCTACATAAACAACGGTTTTGCCTTTACCGAGACAATCGAGGTAGACTCAGATAGCATAACATTGTACTTTGATATAATCAACGCAACTACACAGCCATTTACAGTTTCTGCCTCATGGATAGGTGATGACGATGGGACAATTTATAATCTTCATAAAACAACAGTGCCAGCAGGTACAGGCGAGGAGATTACAGCGGACACCCCAGCAACCGCTATACTGCCCCTTGATGTTACCTTTGGATCATCCGCCAGCATTGATTTGTCTGATATTACAATCGATTTTGCTCAACTATATTCTGATTTTGAATTTGAACTAAATGAGGATATGACAGCAACCTTAACGGCATACAACGGAGCAGGCGGAGACGTGGTTATACCTAATACATTTTCAGTAGTAGACAACGGAGACGGCTCGCAGTCATATGTCGAAGGAACACAGTATACAGTTACAGAAATAGCGGATGGTGATTATTTTGATTCAGGCGTGTTTTATGATAGAACTGACATTACAAGCATAACCTTGCCAGAAACTTTGACAAGTATAGGGGATTACGCATTCTCTGGTTGCACTGGACTTACAAGTATAAACTTGCCTGAAAACCTGATAAGTATAGGGGAAGGTGCATTTGCTAATTGCACTGGACTTGCCAGTATAATCTTACCTGAAAACTTGACAAGTATAGGAGATTATGCATTCAGTTATTGCACTAGCCTTGCCACAGTAGATTTTAGTGGATGTACAAATTTGACAAATATAGATTGGAGCGCATTCTATAATTGCACTGAACTGACAACACTAGATTTGAGTGGATGTATAAACTTGACTAGTATAGGTAGTAGTGCATTCAATTCTTGCAGTGGACTTACCAGTATAACTTTACCGGAAAGTTTGACAAGTATAGGAAGTAATGCATTTGAAGAATGTATAGGGATTACAGCAGTAGATTTAAGTAAATGTACAAACTTGACAAGTATAGGAGATCAAGCATTCAGAGATTGCACTGAACTTCAAACACTAGGTTTAAGTGGCTGTACAAATTTGGCAAGTATAGATGATTACACATTCTATGGTTGTGGGATTGTAACGTTAGATTTAAGTGGCTGTACAAATTTGACAAGTATAGGACGGGAAGCATTCTATGGTTGTGGGCTTGAAACATTAGATTTAAGTAGTTGTACAAGTTTGACAAGTATAGGTTATAGTGCATTTAGATCTTGCGGCAGTCTTACAAGTATAACTTTGCCTGAAAGTTTGACAAGTATAGGGAGTTATGCATTCAGTTATTGTCATGACTTTACAACACTAGATTTAAGTGGCTGTACAAATTTGACAAATATAGGGAGTGATGCGTTCTATAATTGTACTGGACTTACAAGTATAACCTTACCAGAAAGCTTGACAAGTATAGGGGAGAGAACTTTTGAGGGTTGCACTCATTTAGAAATAATAGAATATACTGGGACACCAGAACAATATTTTAACATTAGTATGGGAAGAGCTTGGGTTCATTTTTCATATTCACTAAGATTAGATATTGATGTAAATGGAGAGACAGAGGAGGTTACCTCACTAGTGGTGCCTGAAGGTGTAACTAGGATTCAGAGTTATGCATTTTATAATTGTAGTAGTCTTATAAGTATAACCTTACCTGAAAGTTTGAAAAGTATAGGAGTTAGTGCATTTCAATATTGTTTTAGACTTACAACAGTAGATTTAAGTGGATGCACAAGCTTGACAAGTATAGCGAATTATGCATTTTCTAATTGCAGTGGACTTACAAGTATTTTTTTGCCAAGTAGTTTAAATAGTATTGGCTATGGTGCTTTTGATTCGTGTTCAAGTCTCACCTCAGTAGAATTTGCAGATCCAGCAGGCTGGCAGGTGTCAACGAGAAGTAGCTTTTCTGGAAATCTCATCAATATAGGCGAAGTTATACTTCAAGACTCTTCTACTGCATGTGAGTTTTTGACCTCAACTTATCTTAATTACTATTGGAGAAAGGTTGAAGCATAAAAATACAACAGAAATATAACAGCGGACAATATTTAAAAAGACATTTTAAATTTTTATAAGATAGCGCAGGGGAAACCCTGCCTTTTTTTATGTCATTTCTCTATTTTCCCCATACAATGTTTATAGGGCTTGTGTGATTTAAGAGGAAAACTTTATGGCTTTCGTACAAAGATATTCCACCATTGAGCGAGGGGGTATCCGTTTTATCGGTAATACGCTAGGGCTTAGTAAGGCGTCAAACTCCCTCTCCGCTGGACTTTTAGGCTCAATCGGTGCTTTTACAAGTTTGGCTGGCACGCAGTTTTCAAATTTTCCAAATGGTACAACATCGGACTACCTGCAAAATGGCTCATCAGCCACTCTTGTTTTGCCGATAGGCAGTAGCGTGCTATATGCCGAACTCATTTGGGGTGGACTATACCGCTCGCAAACGCAAAATATATCAAATCTTATAAACAATTCTGTAAACCTTACAGCAAATGGCTCAAATTTTACAATTTCGCCAGACCCTATAACTTCACAAGATTTTACAATCGATAGTGGCGCAGGCTATGATTTAGGCTTCTATGTAAGGACTGCTAACGTAACAAACATTGTCAGCAACGCACTTAATGGGACATATTCAGTCGGTGGTGTTCCAGCACTACTTGTAGCAAATGACAACCAAACTACTCAAACCAACCATGCTGGATGGACACTGTCTATAATCTATCATAATGACAATGAAATAATACGAAACCTTACCATCTGGGTAGGTGGTGCGGTGGTAGGACCAAACACTCCTGTCAGCGACACAACACTTCAAGGCTTTACTACGCCTGCTGTTCTGCCAATCGGTGGCAAGGTGTTTATCAGTGCTCAGGAAGGGGATGCAGTTCTCACAGGAGACCAATTCTTGTTTGGCAAGGACACCCTCTCTCTTTCGGTAATCTCAGGGCCAAACAATCCTGCAAATAACTTTTTTGGTTCACAGATAAACAATGAGAATGGGCTTATCGACACCACAGGTACTTTTGGCACAAGAAATGCAAATGCCTTTGCTGGTACAAATATCAGTGCAGGGCGTCAAGGCTGGGATATAACAGCGGTAGATGTATCAAACTATCTTGACACTCTTCAAACCAGTGCGGTTTTCAGATTTACAAGTTCTGGCGACCTATATGTTCCAAATGCACTAGCAACTCAAATTGACTCCCAAGGTGCATCACTTGAAGTAACCAAATCGGCAAGTTCTGATGCCGTGTTCGTTGGAGATAATATAGATTATACTATCACGGTTACAAATACTGGTGTGCTTGACGCTGAAAACGTCAGTTTGCAAGACTTTATACCTGATGGATTAACCCTTGTAAGTGGTTCTATTCAAGTTGATGGCGTAGTACAGCCTGACACCTTTCCTGTCTCACTAGGTACAATCTCGCAAGGTCAGACCAAGATTGTAACATTATCTCTTCAAGCACTGACGCTTCCACTTATCAATCCTGCGGTCAACATTGCTACGGTAGATTTTGAATTTCAGCCTTTCCCAAACTATACAATTTCACTGTCGCAAAACAGTAATCCTGTCTCAGTGTTTATAGTAGACGAGACTATCAATAATATCAAGGTTGTAGACAAAACTGTTGCATTGCAGGGAGAAATTTTGACCTATACAAATTATTTAACGAATAATGGAAATCTTAATGCTATTAATCTTGTCTTTACCGATTTAATTCCTATTGGCACAACGTTTGTGGAGGATTCGCTGACTCTTGATGGCGTTTCTCTTATAGGACAGAACCCAGCAAATTCGGTTAATATTGGAAATCTAGATATAGGGCAAGTTAAAACATTAACATTTCAAGTACAAATTACAGGAGATAATATGCTTATAACAAATCAATCAAATGTAACATTTCTATCTGTACTTCCAGGTGGCGGAACAAGTCCAGGTGAGCAAGATAGTAATATAGTTACAACAGAAGTAATATCAACAACATTCGGCAAAGTTAAATCAACCGCCGACAACTTTATAAGGGAGGGCGAAAACACAACTCAAAGCATAACCCTTTCTAACAACACAAATCAAATTTTAAGAAATCTTTTCTTTAATGATACCTTAGCAGCAGGTGCATCTCACGTTGCTGGTAGTGTAATGATAGATGGCGTAAGTTATCCGACCTATGACCTCATTGCTGGCTTTACTTTGCCAGATTTATCACAAGGAGAAAGTACAACTATTTCATATACTCTGCTTGCTGACAATCCTAAAACCCAAGATACCGTCGATAACTTTGCAACAATTAATTATTCTGTTGATACTCCACAAGGCACAAGAAACTTTACAGAAATCACCAATACCGTAACCTTCGCAGTTATTTCAACAAGACTCGACGTGGTAAAGAGCGTGGATAAAACAGTGGCAGTTAGCGGAGAAATATTAAACTATACCTCAATTATAACAAATACTGGCAGTCAAACTGCAACTAATCTTGTCTTTACAGATATTTTACAGCCAGGGCTTACCTTCGTTGAAAATTCGGTAAAAATAGACAACGTTACCTTTGCAGGCTATAACCCAATAAACTCCTTCCCACTTCAAGACCTAAATGCTGGGCAAAGCGTAAGGGTAGATTTCCAGGCAAGAGTAATATAAAGGATTTTACTATGAGAATAATAAATAATACTTCAAGCGTGTCAGCAGAATTTCTAGGAGTCCCATCAAATTTTGTTAGCAATAATGTGCAAACAATAGTAAATGACCCTATTGTGCCACAATGCGATTGTAATATATGTATTTTCTTTGATTTTTGCAGTGGTTGCTATTTTAATCCTTGCGATAATGTTAGAGGAATGCCATGCAACTCATTTCCTGAACCTATAAATAATTGCGAAAATAGATTTGATAGAAATAGAAGAAATTGTAATGGGCATTGTAATAAATGTTGCAACAAAAGAAAATGGTTTTTGAGATGCAAGTGTAAATGCAAGAGAATTAAAAACAATTGTTGTAGCAGACAGAATTTTGATTGGTAAAAATTGAATTAAAAAATATTTATAAAATGTAAATTTAATAAGATTATTTAAAAGTTTAAAATCTTATAAAATTTAATAAAAACGCACAAAAATAAAGAAATTTTGTTAAAATATGCTAAAATAACAAAAAAAGACGTAAAATTTATTAAAAAATGATAAATTTTATAAAATATATGAAATAATAATTACTGAAAAAATTTAATAAAAAATAAAAAGATACCGATTAAAGAATTGTTGTAGAATATGTTAGCAATCAATTCAATCGGTATTTTTTAATTAAAAACAATTTTTATATATAAAAAAGTAGGAATTACAGAAAACTTTTTAAGTAGAATGTAAATTAAGGTGAAAAATTTTCAAAAATCATTGTATTTAGATGAAAAATATGATATAATACAAATTGACGAGATAGATTTAATATATTGCATTGGGCAAGCATAAAGATAATGTTTATTTATTGTATGGATGCAATTAGTTGTGCGAATGCAATTTATATAGTATTAAGCAATGTTCCCATAGTAAAGTGGATATTACAAGCCCCTCCTAAGGGCTAGTCGCAGGTTCGAGTCCTGCTGGGAACACCAAAACTAAGGAGGAAAGTATCTCCTTTTTTTATTATTAAATTGAATCTCTTTATACTTTTTAAATTGTTCTTTAAATACTATTAGTCCATTTTTTCACCATTTTTTTTCACATTTATCTTATTTTTACATTATCTTTCAATATGATTAATGCTTTTTTGTGAGAGAGTGCTTATTAGTTGCAATTTTGAAATTTGTGTTTATAAACTCTATTGATATACCATTGTTTTAGAATATTTTGAGGTGTTGTATTTTTTTTGTTTTTTATTAAACTGCTTTTTTATTAAATTTACTTAACGTTTAGGTTTCTTATGTGCTATAACTATTTTATAGTAAGGAGGATAAAATGGTTAAAGAGGAGATTGAAGAATATATAAACAGCCATGCAAGCGAAGAAAAAGCGAATTTTGATAGAGGACTTATTGAGACTAGGTTTGAGATAAAAGGGCTAAAAATGAAAGATATTGACGACTTTGCTAAGAGGCTTGTCAAAATGGATATCAACTTTAAAGAACTGCCTCTTGATAATCATGAGGAGATAGTTCTTGCTGGGTGTTACATAGGGCATAGCAAGTTTAGTGCTAAGGAAAAAATATCTTTACTTAAACAACTTCTTCCATATATTGACAATTGGGCATCCTGCGACTGCGTTGTTTCAAGGCTTAAAAATGTTGAAAGTGAGAGAGAGTTTTTTGCAAGTTTACTTAAAAGCGACGAGCCTTTTTACAATAGAGTAGGCATTGTTTGGCTGATGAGATATCAATTAAAAAATGACTTAAAAAATGTAGTTGAACTTATTAGCCATATAAAAGGCGACCACTTTTATGTTAAAATGGCAAAAGCATGGGCATATGCTGAGGCCTTTATTTATGATTTTGAATTTATGTATGAGTTTACAAAAAAGATTGATGATAGTTTTATAAAAAATAAGACCATTCAAAAGGCGTGTGAGTCTTTTAGAATAAGCAGTCAAAACAAAGAAGAACTTAAAGAGTTAAGAGTAAAAAGAGGAAACAGATAAAAAGTTTTGCATGTTTTATTCAAAAGTTTTGAAAAAAGACTTCTTTTAATTATAATATGTATAAATGTGAATTTATTAAACCTTATGATTAAGGCATAAAAATGCTTTTTGACAGGGCAAGAATAAGTAAATGTACTAAGGAGAGATTATGTTATCAAAAGTTAAGAGTTTTGGACTTAAAGGTATTGAGGGTTTTCCTATTGATGTAGAGACCGATGTAAGTAATGGGCTACCTCATTTTGAGATAGTAGGGCTTGCTGATACTGCCATAAAAGAGGCAAAAGAGAGGGTACGTTCTGCGATAAAGAACAGCGGATATGAGTATCCAGCCAAAAGGATAACTATAAATCTTGCTCCTGCCGATATTAAAAAAGAGGGGGCATTATACGATCTTTCAATCGCAGTAGCAATTCTATCTTGCAATGAGGAGTACAAGATAAAGAATGAAGATAAATATGTCTATGTCGGAGAGTTGTCCTTTGATGGTTCAGTCAAACAGGTAAGGGGAGTACTGCCACTCTTAATTTCTGCCAGGAAACTGGGATATAAGAAATTTATTATCCCTATTGCCAACAAAGAGGAGGCTAGTTTTATTGATGGCATAAATATCTACTGTGTAAAGTCGCTCAAACAGACAATAGATTTTTTAAGCGGAGAAGAAGAACTTTTTCCTATCGAGTGCTGTGATTTTAAAGTATTACAAAACGAGGATAGCGATATGTCTATGGACTTTTGCAATGTTAAAGGTCAGGCGATGGCAAAGAGGGCGCTTGAAATTGCGGCAGCAGGCGGACACAACCTTTTGATGATAGGACCTCCTGGAAGCGGAAAGAGTATGCTTGCAAAATGCTTTCCGTCAATATTACCTAGCCTTACCTTTGAGGAGGCGTTAGAGGTAACAAAAATTCATTCTATTGCAGGCGAACTCGACCTAAAAAAAGGTATAGTTACTCACAGACCATTTAGAAGCCCCCACCATACAGCAAGCACAGTAAGTCTTACAGGTGGCGGAGCAAACAGCAAGCCAGGGGAAATTTCTCTTGCCGATCATGGCGTACTATTTTTGGATGAGTTTCCAGAGTATTCAAGGCAGACGATAGAGACGCTCAGACAACCTCTTGAAGATGGCGTGATAACAGTGGCAAGAAGCAATGCCACAATCACATATCCTGCAAATTTTACATTAATTGCCAGTATGAACCCATGTCCTTGCGGAAATTATGGTTCAAAGGAAAAGGAGTGCCACTGCTCGCCAGGACAAATATCAAGGTATCTTGCAAAACTTTCTGGTCCTATAATGGATAGAATAGATATACATATAGAGGTAGACAACGTTACATATGACCAACTTAAAAGCGATGAAAGGGCAGAACGTTCAAGCGAGATTAAGAAGAGGGTAAATAAGGCAAGGGCGGTGCAAACTGAGAGATTTAAGAATGACAAAAATTTCTGCAATGCTAAAATGTCCTCCTATCAAGTAAAAAAATATTGTAAACTAGACGCAAACGGAGATATTATGCTTAGAAACGCCTTTGAAAAACTAAAACTCAGTGCAAGGGCTCATGACAGACTCTTAAAGGTTGCAAGAACGATTGCCGACCTTGATGGCTCTGAGAATATTGAAGCGCAACATATAGCAGAAGCAATTTCATATAGACAACTTGATAGGAAATATTGGAATTAGTAAAATCTTGCAAAAAAAATTAGTCATGTTTGTCATAAAAACATTAATTTTTCATTAAAAATGCACTTTTTTTGATAAAATCGGTATTTTTGTTTGTAATTTTAATGTTTTTTATATAAAATAGCACATAGGACTTGACACAAAAAGACTCACTAGATTTACAATAGGTCAAGATTAATTATGACAGTTTTAAAAGTAGGATATAAGATGGATAGAATAGATAGTGAATTTAGTAGATTTTTAGTGTTTTTGTCGATGTTTGATAATACATATTCTAAAAATAAACAGTTAATTGAACTCATGGGCAATGATTTTAGTTTAAAACATTTTTTTAGACTAAATCTCGAAAAGTTAGTTAATGATAAAACCATATCTAAAATGAAATCATGGGCAGATGAGAATATCATTGAAAATTATTTTGATAGTCTTAAAGGTAAGGGGATTACACTGCTTACCTCATTTGACCAAGAATATCCAGAGAAGTTGAAAGGGCTGTCCGACGCACCTATGTTTTTATTTTGCAAGGGAGACTTGTCTCTATTAAACCGCCCCTCTCTTGCGGTAGTCGGAACAAGGAAACCGACAAACTATGGAAGGATTGTTACCGAAAAACTTGTTTCAGAAATTGCAAGAAATGGTATAGTTATTGTAAGTGGGCTTGCGTATGGCATTGACTCTATTTCACATAGGAAATGCTTAAACGAGGGTGGTAAAACTATTGCGGTATTAGGCTCTGGCTTTGATAATATCTATCCTACCGACCATGTCGCACTTGCCGAGCAGATTGCAAAAGAGGGTTTGCTAGTAAGTGAATATTCACCAAAAAGGCGAGCAACAGTATACACTTTCCCAGTTCGAAATAGAATAATAGCAGGGCTTGGCGACGGCGTGCTGATAACAGAGGCAGGGATAAAGAGTGGAACAATACACACAAAAGATTACGCACTAGACTATGGCAAAAATCTATTCGCAGTGCCAGGGAATATCAATAGCGAGTTAAGTGCTCTTCCAAATGATATAATAAAGAGTGGACAGGCTGAATGTGTAACAGAGGCAAAAGATATTTTCTCACACTATAATATAAAAAAAGAGAAAGATAGAAAAGAAAGCAAGAACAATTTCCAACTTTCGCTTGAACAGCAGGCAATAGTCAGCCTTTTGCAAGACGGAATGAAAGATATTGACTATCTCACAAAGAACTGCGGACTTCCTATCTATTCATTTAATAGCAATTTGACAATGCTTGAAATATCGGGAATTGTTACGAGATTGCCAGGTGGAAATATATCTTTAAGTTAAAATTTAGTCAATTTTATCGTTTGCAGAACATATTTTAGACAAGAAATGTTAAAATTTAGGCAAGAAACTTGTAAGAGCAAAAGAGGATTTTGAAGAATTTTTACTTATAATTAATAGTGGATAGATAAGATAAATAGTGGATAGATAGGAGTTTAGTAAATAAAAATATTTCAAGAACTACTTGCAAAGTGAAATTGTTTAAAACATAATTAAATATGTGGAGATAACCACCTAAAAACTGAGGGTAATAGTAAATAAAGATAACAAAGTGGAGGAAACAATTGAAACTTGTAATAATAGAATCACCATTTAAACGTGAAGCACTTAAAAAATATCTAGGCAATGGATATGAGGTTTTTGCTACCAAGGGTCATATTAGAGACCTGCCACAAAAGTCTTTTGGAATAGATTTAAAGAATGATTTTCAACCTCATTATGAAATTATGCCAGATAAAAAAGAACTTATTGAGCAGTTAAAGCAGAAGGCAAAATCGGCTGATGAAGTGCTGATAGCAACCGACCCTGACCGTGAGGGAGAGGCTATTTCATGGCACATTGCTCATATTTTGGGCTTTCCGCAAGATAAGACGTGCAGAATTGAATTTAACGAAATTTCAAAAAAAGCAGTTACAAAAGCCCTCGAAAGCCCGAGAAAGATTGACCTCAAACTTGTCAACGCACAGCAGGCAAGACGAATACTTGATAGAATTGTGGGCTATAAACTCTCGCCAATACTCTGCAAGAAAATTGCACCAAAACTCAGTGCTGGTAGAGTTCAATCGGTTGCTCTCAAACTTGTAGTTGATAGAGAAAAAGAGATTGAGTCTTTTGTTCCAGAGGAGTACTGGACAGTTACTGCCATTCTCAAAAAGGATAACAACTTAATAAAGACCAGTCTTGCCACTTTCAACAAGAAGAAGTTTGTACCAAAGAGCAAGGAAGAGGTTGACAAGATTTTAGAGGCAACAAAGGGCAAGAAATTTACTATTACCGAGATAAAGAAGTCAAGGACTAAGTCGCACGCTCCTGCACCTTTTACCACATCTACCATGCAACAAGACGCACTAAACAAACTCAACATGTCTCTTGCAAGGACGACCTCTTCCGCTCAACAACTCTATGAGGGAGTTGAGATTAAGGGCGAGGGCAAGATAGCACTTATTACCTATATCCGTACCGATTCGGTGCGTGTTTCCACTGACGCACAAAACGCCTGTCGAGATTTTATCAAGGCAAAGTATGGACAGGAATATCTGCCAGAAAAACCTAATATCTATCACACAAAGGAGTCTGCACAAGACGCTCACGAGGCGATAAGACCTATTACTATGGATATCACGCCAGAAATGGCAAAAGAGACCCTGTCAAATGACAATTATAGACTCTATAAACTTATTTATGAACGCTTCCTTGCAAGTCAAATGTGTGAGGCAGAGTATTCAAACGTCTCTGTAAACTTCGACTGTGAGGGCTATGGCTTTAAGGTAAGCGGAAGGACAATGGAGTTTGCAGGCTATACAAAAGTATATAAAGAGTATTCTGACAAGGACAAAGATAATGGCGAGGGCATGGCTGGAAAACTTCCAAAAATGGAAGAGGGCGAAATGCTTGACTGCGATAAGATAACGCCTGAGCAGAAATTTACAAAGCCACCAGCAAGGTATACAGAGGCAAGTCTAGTTAAAGCCATGGAAGAAAAGGGTATAGGTAGACCTGCAACCTACGCTGCCACTATCACAGTTTTGACGTCAAGGCATTATACCGAGAAAAAGGAGAAATATTTGCATCCTACCGAACTTGGTAGAAAGGTCATTACCTATCTTGAAAAGTTTTTCTCGTCGGTTATAAATGTCAAGTTTACCGCTCATATGGAACAACGCCTTGACGACATAGCAAATAAAGATGAAGATTGGCACAATGTAGTATCGAATTTCTGGAATGGCTTTGAGGGACTGCTAGGAAGGGCGGACGCAAGTTCGCTTTCGATGAAAGAGCCACCAAAAGAGACAGATATAATCTGCGAAAAGTGTGGCGGAAAAATGGTTATAAGAAATGGACGATATGGCGAGTTTTTGGCATGCTCAAACTTTCCAAAATGTAAAAATACAAAACCTATTGAGCAGGAGACCAAAAAGGTTGGCAAGTGTGTGGAGTGTGGAGCGAGCATGGTGGAGCGAAAGAGCAAAAAGGGAAAGACATTCTACTCATGTGAGAGGTATCCAGATTGCAAATTTATGAGTTGGGACATACCGACAGGGCAGAGATGTCCAAAATGTAAAAGTCCACTTGTAATTAAAGGCAAGAAGATAAAATGCTCAAATGCAGACTGCGACTATGAAGAGGACAAAAATTAGGGGAACTGTGATGATAAAATTTTATGGCGATAAAATTTTATAAAATTCTTGCGAATTTGCGTGATGACAATCACGCCATCACAGTTCAAGTAAAATAAGGTAGTAAATATATTAGACCATGTCAATTCATATATTTAACATATTTTGTAAAAACAATACAGCGACAGGGCTGTATTTTTTATTAATTTTGTGAAAATAAAGAAAATTTGTTTGTAAAAAGGTTGATTTTTGCTAAAATAAAGATGAATATGTCAAAATAGGACAAACTTTGACCTTATTCCTTATAAAAGAGCATACTTTCATATTTGTAAAACCTACAAGATGTAATATACTTTATAAGTGTTAAAGAGGTTGTTATGAATTATATGATGCCAGTTGTAAATGTTATAGGTGGTGGCTTTGCTGGAATTGAATGTGCTTTATTCTTGTCTAGTCATGGAATAAAGGTACATCTCTTTGACGTGCAAAGTGATGAAAAGTGTAACTGCGATTTTTGCAACGGCAGGTCAAAAAGTGAAAAGACCTTGCTCTTAGAGGGAGTGCTTAGAAAGGAACTATTGCTATTAGGCAGTAAGTTAATTAAAGAAGAGGATAGACTTGCCAGTGAGGGCTACATTGGTTGCATAGCAGAGAAAATGCTTGCCTATGGTAGAGAACTTATATCATCTTCTAAGAATATCGAGGTTTTCTCGGCGAAGATTTCCCAGTTAAATCCAAGCGAGATAAACGTGATTGCCACAGGTTCAAGCACCGATAAAAAGATGTACGACTTTTTGAGAGAAAAGTTTGGCTCAATGCGACTATTCAGACAAAAACATATATGTCCGATTGTTGACAATATTGATAAGGGCGTGTGTTATGAGAAGGGAGATAGTCTTTATATTCCGCTTAATTATGATGAGTATCTTCACTTTGTAAACACCATTATTAAAGTGCTAAATAGGGAGAATTTAAGTTACAATCATAGGTTTATACGAAACACTATTGAAGAACTTGCTTGCATGGGCAGAGATGCCATAAAAAATCATGCAATGATGCCTATTTATATTGAAAACATTAGACGTCCCTATGCGGTTGTAAGGCTAAGTCTACGAGAGCGAGGATATGGTATAGAGGGCATATCATCCTTGCTTAGTGATACAAGTCAACTTGAAATAATAAGAAGCATAAAGGGACTAGAAAAGGCAACACTATTGCGAGCAAGCACTGTTAAGGACTCAGTCTTTATCAATTCGAGGTTTGTCATCAATGATTTCAACCAAAGTTTGCAAGACCATAATATTTTCTTTGCTGGTGGAATACTCGGCATTGAAGATTACCTAGGAGCAATAGCAAGTGGGCTTTATACGGCAATGAATGTGAATAGTTATGTTCAAGGCAAGACTATGGTAACTCTTCCGCCCGATAGTCTTATAGGCGAACTTTCAAGAAAGATAACAAACGCAGATTTTGTAAAAAGGAGCATATATGAAATATCTTACAATAAAAACAATTTTTTAGAGAGCGTAGAAAAGACATGTTCTGTTAGTATAGAGAAATTATTTAATAGGTCAAAAGAGAGTCTTATACGCTTTAAGGAGGTTTATACAAATGGAAAGTATGTTTAGAGGAACGACAATATGTGGCGTTAAACGAGATGGCAAGATTGCTCTTGCTGGCGATGGACAGGTAACCATGTCAGAGAGCGTTGTCTTTAAGTCCAACGCACATAAAGTCAGACGTATATATAATGATAAGGTTGTAATAGGTTTTGCAGGCTCTGTTGCCGATGCCTTTTCGCTATGCGAGAGGTTTGAGAATATGCTTAATAAATTCTCAGGCAACCTTATGCGAAGTGCTGTCGAACTTGCAAGCACCTGGCGAGAGGATAAGGCATCACGCCAACTCAATGCTATGATGATAGTTGCAGACAGCGAAAAACTGTTGATTGTCAGTGGAACGGGCGAGGTTATAGAGCCAGATGATGATGTCTGTGCAATAGGCTCTGGCGGTAACTATGCTCTTGCCGCTGCCAAAGCACTAAAACAGAATACCAACCTTTCAGCAAGTGAAATTGCAAGAAAAGCTCTTGAAATTGCAGGTCAGATTTGCGTATTCACAAATGACCATATTACAGTAGAGGAGGTGTAAAATGAATTTATCACCAAGAGAGATAGTTGAAGAACTTGACAAATATATCATAGGACAAGCAAACGCCAAAAGAGCGGTGGCAATAGCACTTAGAAATAGATATAGAAGAAGTAGACTGCCAAAGGAGATGCGTGATGAGATAACTCCTAAAAATATCATCATGAAAGGTCCAACAGGTGTTGGTAAGACAGAGATAGCAAGAAGACTTGCAAAACTTGTCAAAGCACCTTTTATCAAGATTGAGGCGACAAAGTATACTGAGGTAGGTTATGTTGGTCGAGATGTCGAGAGCATGATACGAGACCTCGTCGAAGTTGCTGTTCGTATGGTTAAGGACGAAAAAGCACATGAGATAGAGTCAAAAGTTACACCTATTGTCGACAATAAATTGATTGACGCTATATGCGATACAAGAAGGTCAAATGACCAGCAAGTTGACAAGAGTGTAATAACGGAAGATTACAAAAACGGCAAACTAGAAAATGAGCAGATTGACGTACTTGTTTTAGACAATCCAAAGCCTATGATTGCTGTTGGTGGTCCAGAGATTAATATAGGCTCTGTCTTTGACGGACTTTTGCCACAAAAACGTAAAAAAAGAAGAATGACCGTTCAAAGAGCAAGAGAGATTTTAACAAGTGAGGAATGTGATAGAATTATTGATAAAGACAACGTCTACACCGAGGCGATAAGGCGTACAGAGGAAGAAGGCATAATCTTTATCGACGAGATAGACAAGATAATAGGTGGAGCGGGAGGCTCAAACAACCAAGATGTTTCACGAGAGGGCGTGCAGAGAGATATCCTTCCAATCGTTGAGGGTAGCACTGTTGCTACAAAGTATGGAAATGTTAAGACCGACTTTATCCTATTTATTGCCTCTGGTGCATTCCACGTTTCAAAATTAGAGGATATGATACCAGAACTTCAAGGGCGTTTCCCAATTAGAGTTGACCTTGATAGCCTTACAAAAGAGGATTTTGTGCGTATCTTAAAGGAGACAAAAAACTCGGTTTGCCTACAATATGCTTCTATCTTGAAAGTTGATAATATCGACCTTCAATTTACCGATGACGCACTAGATGAGATAGCCGAGATTTCTGCCGAAGAGAACGAGACAAGCGAAAATATAGGTGCAAGACGACTTCATACAGTTATGGAGACTCTTCTTGAAGATATTTCTTTCAATGCTAGTGATGAACTTCCTCTCACAACCGTCAAAATTGATAGACAATATGTTCAAAACGCCTTTAAGGACACAAAGAAGAAGTTTGACCTTAAAAAATACATTTTGTAAATGTTGAAATGTGGGCTGAACTCAAAAATCAAAATAATACTTGTAAAGGTAAAAAATAAAAAGAATAAGAATACTTGTAAAGGTAAACAAGGATAACTTAAACAAGATTTGTATAAGGTAAAGACAGATTTTGTTTAACAAATCAATTTTTCCTTGCAAAAATAACCTATTTATGATACTATCTATATATGGATAGTTCTCGAACAGAAAAATTGATAGGAAAACAAAATCTTGAAGCCTTGAAAGAAAAACATGTAACAATTGTCGGATGCGGTGGCGTAGGCGGTTATGTTGCCATCTTTCTTGCAAGGGCAGGGGTAGAAAGGTTTAAACTTATCGACTTTGATATAATCTCGCCAAGCAATGTAAACAGACAGGTAATCGCCTACAACAGCACAATCGGAAAGGTCAAAGTTGACGTTTTAAAGGCTATGATTTTAGATATAAACGAAAAGGCTATTGTCGAGACTGAGATTGAAAAACTTAGCAAAGAGAATGTCAAAGATTTAATAGGCTTTACCGATATAGTGGTAGATGCAATAGACATCGTCAAAGATAAGGTGGATTTGATTTGTTACTGCAAAAGACAAAACATCAATATCATATCTGCAATGGGGGCAGGCAACCGTTACAAAAACCCAGAATTTTACCTAACAGATATTTACTCAACATCTGATGATGGTCTTGCGAAAGTGGTAAGAAAGAAATTGCGAGAGGAGGGTATAAAAAATCTTGATGTGGTAATCAGCAGGGAAAAACCTGTCAAATGCGAGGGAGAGATTGCCAGTATTAGTTACTTCCCAGCGTCAAGCGGTGCTACTATTGCCTCGGTCATTGTAAATAAAATTATAGATGGCGAAATTTGATAGCAATTTAATTTACAAGTTTTATACTAGATTTGTGATAAAAATTTAAAATCTACAAAAATTATCTTAAATAAAATAATTTTAAAAAAGGAGGAAGGTATGAAAGAGATTGAAGAAAAGGACTTTGAGAGCGAGGTAAAAGAGGGAGTAACACTTGTTGACTTCTTTGCCACTTGGTGTATGCCTTGCAGAATGATGGGACAAATTCTTGAAGATATTGGGCAAGAGTTAGGGAACAAGGTAAAAATAGTCAAAGTTGACGTTGACAAAAATGAGAACCTTGCAAGGAAATATGGTGTTATGTCCATACCTACACTCTATATCTTTAAGGACGGAAAAGACCAAGAAAAACACATAGGGGTATGGCAAGCAGAGGACTGCATAACTACCCTTAAAAAATATTTGTAAGAAATAAACTGCCTTTTGTTAGATAAGGGCAGTTTTTTGTATTTCAACAAAATATTTCTTAAATTAGGATACTTCTTAAATTAGAATATTTCTCAATTTAGAATTTTTCTTAAATTACATAAAACATTTCTTAAACTAACCGCAAATCAATCATCAAATTCAAATATTTTATTTAAACATATTACAAATAAGATACTAGCAAAGATAAACAATATTCTCAAAATAAATCATAATTTTAATAATTTCATTAAAAATAATATATTTTTTTAGTTTTTAAGGTCTATTTATTAAACCTAACTATTGACAATTTTTGTTTGACGTGATAAAATATTGCTAACGAAAGGGGTTTATTATGAGTAAGAAGGTTTATTTAGACAATGCGTCAACCACCTATGTTTCAAGCGAAGTGCTTGCTGATATGCTTCCATGTTTTAACGCTATATATGGAAATAGTAACTCACTTCACTCATATGGACGAGATGCAAGTGCCATTACTGACAGGGCAAGAGACAGAATTGCAAGGGCAATAAATGCCAGCAAGTCTAACGAGATATACTTTACCTCAGGCGGAACAGAGGCTGACAACTGGGCAATAAAGGGTATTGCACACGCCTACTCAAACAAGGGCAAGCACATAATCACAAGTGCTATCGAGCATCACGCTGTACTTGACGCCTGTAAAAGCCTGGAAGATGAGGGATACGAGGTAACATACCTTCCTGTTGATAGAAGCGGTCTTATAGATATGGCAGAACTTCTCCATGCTATAAGAAAGGACACAACTCTTGTATCGATTATGGCGGTAAACAATGAGGTTGGAACGATACAGAATATCAAGACTATTGCCAAGATTGCTCACGAGTATGGTGCAATCTTCCACACTGACGCAGTTCAGGCGGTAGGAGCGTTGAAACTTGATGTTCAAGATATGGAAATTGACGCAATGTCGTTGTCAGGTCATAAGATTTATGGGCCAAAGGGTGTAGGATGCCTCTACCTTAAAAACGGAACAAGAATTGAAAACCTAATAGTTGGCGGAAACCAAGAGCGAGGCAAACGTGGAGGAACTCTAAACGTTCCAGCAATTGCAGGTTTTGGCAAGGCGGTGGAGATTGCAGTTCGAGACATGTCAATAAACCAGCAAAAACTCAGAAGCGAGCGAGATTATTTTGTAAGAAACGTTCAAGAGAAAATAGAATATACTCATATAAACGGTCATCCTCAACAAAAGGTCAACGGAATACTCAATATGTCCTTTGAAATGGTAGACAACGAGTCTTTGTTAATGCTTCTTGATATGGAGGGGGTTGCGGTATCAATAGGCTCTGCTTGCACCTCAAATTCTACTCAGCCATCTCATGTACTTAAAGCCATGGGGCTTGAAGATGACAAAATAAAATCATCTATAAGAATATCCTTTGGCAAAAATACAAGCAGAAGCGACCTTGACTATGTGATTGACGTCCTAAGTAGGTCGGTAGCAAAATTAAGGTCTATCTCAGCGGTAACTAAGGCAGGGAGGAAATAGATATGTATAGTAATAGTATATTAGAAAGATTTAAAAATCCCGAGTATGCTGGCGGACTGCGTGGAGCAAATGGTGTCGGCAAGGCTGGCTCTGATGAGTGCGGAGATATTGTTAAGATTTACATTTCGGTGGATGACGAGGGGATAATCACAAATGCAAAGTTTAAGGCTTATGGTGGGGTTAGCACAATAGTCGCATGCGATATTGCTTGCTATCTTATCATCAACATGACGCTTGAAGAGGCGTTAAGTTTAACCGCTGACGACATTATGGCAAAACTTGAAAATGATATTCCAGCAAACAAGTCATATTCCGCAGTTTTGGCAGAAGAGGCAGTAACAAACGCTGTTGAAGATTATTACAAGAAAAAAGAAAAAGAAGACAGATTGAAAAATGCTTAAAAATAAAATGAGGGGGAAATGAGCAAGACAGAGAAAGGATAGTTGAAGTCTGATAGAATATTTTTAAAGGCAAGACCTTTTATAATCATAATGGCACTTGGTGTAACTCTTTTGCCAGGGGTTGCCTCTGCCATAACAACAATGACAGGCGAATATAAAAAGAATGATATTCTTGAAAGTTTTAGCAGTACAGAGGAATTTAGGCTTATGAGACAGCAAGATATTGAGGGTAACAGTTTGCAAAATGATGGCGACATAGCAGAGACCATTATGGATGTAAATAATTTGGATGGTGAGCGAGAGGCGTACCTCGAAAGTAAACTTATAGAGTCGTCAAACACTCAACTAAAAGCCGAGTATGAAAATGCCCAGTCAATCATAAAGGTTGGCAAAAATATAGGTCTATCTCTAATTCCATGTATGACTATAAGTGCCTTAACACTTGTCTTTACAAATTTAAAATATGAGCATTACAAACTTTATAGAGAAAATAAATCGCAAGTTGCTATGGTAAATGTTGATGAAAATTATAAAAATGTAGATAAAAGACTATTAAATTTTGATGAGAATTTGAATAGTAGTATAGTCATGCAAAATTTAAATCTAAATTCCCAAAATGATTATTTTAATGAACAACACTTCGAAAGTTAGATACTTTATGAAGTGTTTTTTTAAGAGAGATAAATGTTAAAAAGTATGTATAATTTCACTAGTTCTGCCCATACTAAGAGGGAAGGAGGGAAATATGAAAGATATTATGATGCTCTTTGGTTTCAGTATGGGACTTCTAACAGGTGCACTTCTGTATAAGTATAGCCAAGGCACAAAAGACCTTATCGACCAAGGCGAAAAAAAACTCGTGAAGGGTGCAAAGAAAATGGAGCAAAAGGCTGAGCAAGGCATGGAGCAACTTGAAAAGAAAGTTAAAGAGGGCGTTAAAAACGTAGAAGAAAAGATGAAAAAATAAAGTTTTTTAGCAAATACAAAATATCTATTTTGCAGTAGAACAATAAAGTTTGTATATTTTTAAATTGTATTTTCAAAATATTTAACTTATCAAAAAAAATCAAGGAGACTTTCCTTGATTTTTTGTATATATGAAGGCATAATTGCCTTGCATTTTCATGGACCGAGAACTTGGTTTGATAAGATTTCACCAACTGCCTTATAGACCATAAACTCCACCAAAGCAACCTTATGGCACACCAAAGTGTCCCCTTAATGATGCTTCCGTCAGGACCTGACATGGTTCAGAGATTTTGATTGCATAAGACCTTGATTTCAACGCCTAAGGTTTATACACATATTTGACAAAACCAAACCGCATCCAAGCGTTCAATCCCACTATGGCGGATTGTGGGTTACAGAGCACCGCCAACTCTCCATCTATCTCGGTCTATATATTTTAGCATAGTTATTTTTAAATTGCAAACAAAAATTTTGAATTTCTAAAAAAAGAGGTTGGATTTTGAATAAAGTCGTTTTTTCTGACATAAAATTTTTATTTTGACGAGCAAAATGATGATAAATTTGCATAATGATTATGATTTTTCACTAAAATGTGCTATCATAATAAAGAAATATGGAGTTACTATGGAAAAAGATTTTAAAAACAGCAATGCAAAAAGGTTCTTAGATGCCTACAATGACATAGACTATTCGCTAAAAACTCGCTATGGGATGAACAGAGCGATGGGTTTTTCTGACCTTATAAGAAAGTCTGTTGTACTAAATTATGTTGTAAGAAAATATGAAGATGACTTAATTGACTACGGCAGGCTTAGAAATGCTATCATTCACAATAACAACGAAGATTTTGTTATTGCCGAGCCTCACGATAGCGTAGTTGCAAACATTGAGCATATAAGAAAACTGCTCACAACTCCACCTAAGGCACTAGACACTGTCGGACGAAAAAATGTTGTTATTACAAGTGCTGGGAAGAGCATGCGTGAGGTTATAACTCTTATGGCAAGCAGTAATTTTAGTAATATCCCTGTCTACAATGGGCAAGAACTTGTAGGAGTAGCAAACGGGCAAAAGATTATCAATTCGATGGGACAATATTTACTTGCAGGAGGCAAGTGCAACACATTTTTAGACAATGTTCAGATAGAGGACATGTTGTCGACACTGCAAAATAGCAATTATTATGTGGTGAAGAGGGCAGACTGCACAATAGAGGAAGCACTCAACGAGTTTAACAACAATCACAAGTTGCTGGCAATTCTATTTACAAAGCATGGGCAGAACAATGAACTTCCGCTCGGCATAATGACAGGAGCAAACGTGGTCGAGGCACAAAAGATACTCGAAGAATACTAACCGAACCAAATGTTCGACGATTGTCCGAACAAGTGATAAGGAAAGTACAAGTTTCATCTCCGCTCTCGAACCAAATGTTCGACGACTGTCCGATACGTTTTATCTGTGAGTTGTACTTATTCTCCGCTCTCCCAAACTTAGTTTGGATCATTGTCCGACAAGTTGCATTATAAAAATATATTATTTCTCCGCTCTCTGTACATTTTTAGAAAAAACTAAAAAAAATTGCCAAACATTTGCTTTGTTGCTTGACAAATTATAAAAAAATTATTAAACTATTGTTATACTTTAAAAAAAACGTTGATGAAAGACAAGGTCTATTTGCTAGGTTCGGCTAAGAGAGTTGTCGGTTGGTGTAAGACAACATGAAGGCATTTAGATTATCACTTTCGGAGTTGCGATGGCGAAAGGGTAATTCTTAGTAGTCAAAGTCGGGTATTCCCGTTATAGATGAGGTGAGTGCATGCTCGCAGAAGTTTACAAGTGGTTTATTTAAGCCGTACTAGGTTCTTGTAACTTGGTACGGTTTTTTCAAATTTTAATAACTGCAACCTGCATAACAGCCCAAGCATATACGTTTTTAAAGTGTTTACAATTAAATTTGTTTTATTACAAATCAAAAAATTGGCAATAAGGAGAGAGATTATGTATAAAAAGGTAGAATCAAAACTTGATTTTGTTGGCAACGAGAACAAAATCTTAAAATTCTGGGAAGAGAACAAGATAATCAATAAAGGACTCAACCTAAATAAAAATAGTGATAAGTATTTTGTCTTGCATGACGGACCTCCAACCGCAAATGGTCAGCCACACATTGGGCATGTACTTACGAGGGCTATGAAAGATGTTATACCTAGATTTAAGGCAATGAAGGGCTTCTATATTTATAGGAAAGCAGGCTGGGACACTCATGGTCTGCCTGTCGAGGTCGAGGTTGAGAAGTCGCTCGGCTTCAATGGTAAAAAAGATATTGAAAACTATGGTATTGACAAGTTTATAGACCTATGCAAAAAGTCGGTTTGGCAATACAAGTCCATGTGGGAGGACCTTACAAAGAAGATAGGGTATTGGGTAGACATGGAAAACCCTTATATTACCTATGATAACTCCTATATTGAAAGCGTATTTTGGGCTTTAAAGGAAATGGACAAAAAGGGACTTGTCTATCAGGGACATAAAGTCGTCCCTTATTGCCCACGTTGTGGTACTTCTCTTTCTAAGGCGGAACTTGAAAACGGAGACAACTATAAGATTTTAAAGGAAAATTCAGTCTACGTAAAGGTCAAGAGCGAGCAAGAGGATAACACCTATTTCCTTGTTTGGACAACTACTCCTTGGACATTGCCGTCAAATATCGCTCTTTGCATGAACCCTAGCGAAAACTACACCAAATTTTCTTATGAGGGCAAGAATTACATCATGCTCGATAAACTTATCCCTACTCTATTTGATGAGGAAAGTGTCAATAAGATTTACACTAAAAAGGGAAAAGAGTTTGAATATCATAAATATCAACCGCTTTTTGACTATGTCAAGGATGAGGTTAAAAAGGGCTATTTTGTAACGACTGATGACTATGTTACCACCGAGGATGGTACAGGTATAGTCCACATCGCACCAGCGTTTGGCGAAGATGACTATAAGGTGGGTGTTAAATATGGGCTAACCTTTGTCCAACTTGTAGACGAGAGCGGACACATGAGCGATAAGACCGACTTTGGCGGAATGTTTGTCAAGGATGCGGACAAGTTTATAATAGAAAAATTAAGAGCAGAAGATAAGTTGTTCAAAGTGCAACCTATTGAGCACTCCTATCCTCATTGCTGGCGTTGTAAAAGCCCACTTCTCTACTATGCGCAAGATGCTTGGTTTGTTAAGACAACCGCAATTCGAGACCAACTTGTCGAGAACAATCAAAAGATAAATTGGATACCAGAACATATCAAGAATGGACGAATGGGCAATTTCCTTGCGAACAATATCGATTGGAATATTTCACGTAATCGTTATTGGGGTACGCCTCTTCCTTTCTGGAAATGTGAAAATGGGCATATACACGTTGTAGGTAGCGTAGAGGAGTTAAGAGAACTCTCAGGCGTAAAAGGGGAACTTGACCTCCATAAGCCAACCCTTGATAAGATAACTTTTAAATGTTCTAAGTGTGGTAAAGTCATGCACAGGACACCAGAGGTTATGGACTGCTGGTTTGATAGTGGCTCAATGCCATTTGCTCAATATCACTATCCATTTGAGAACAAAGAGACCTTTGAAAAGGCTTTTTGTGCCGACTATATAAGCGAGGCGATCGACCAAACAAGAGGTTGGTTTAACACTCTTCTTTCAGTCAATACCGCAGTGTTTGGCAAAGCACCATTCAAGGCGTGCAACGTGCTAGGACTTATACTTGACAAAAACGGACTAAAAATGTCGAAGAGCCTTAAAAATGGCGTTGATCCATGGGATGTTCTTGGAAAATATGGCGCAGACGGCGTGAGATGGTATTTCTTTTCTAGTTGCTCGCCAGCACAAGCCCTTCCTTTTATTGAGGAGAACCTAGTAGACCTGCAACGAAAATTCATGGGCACACTTTGGAATGTCTACTATTTCTATGTGCTTTACGCCGAAATTGATAAGATTGATCCTACAAAATACGATATTAAGGATTGCAAATTGTCTTTCCTTGATAGGTGGCTACTTTCAGACTATAACGCCCTTATTAAGTTTGTGGACGCAAGCCTTGAAAAATATGACATGCAGTCGCCAGCAAAGGCTATAAGCGAGTTTGTTGATAGGCTTTCAAATTGGTATATCAGACGTTCAAGAGAGAGATTTTGGGGCAGTGAGGAGAGCGAGGATAAGAGGTCGGCGTACAAGACACTCTATGAAGTGCTTGTCTCACTCAGCAAATTGATTGCTCCGTTTGTGCCATTCTTAGCAGAGGAGATTTATCAAAATCTTGTACGTAGTCTTGATAAAAATGCTCCCGAGAGTGTGCATTTCTGTGCGTTCCCTGTTGCTGATGAGAGCATGATTGACGCTCGTCTCAATGAAGGCATGGATAAAGTGCTTGAAATAGTCAATTTGGGTAGAGCCTGCCGTAGTGCAAGCAATGTCAAAAATCGTCAACCGCTTAGCAAGGTTATAGTTTGCACAAAGGACGAACTTTGCCTTGACAGTGAACTTCAAGACCTAATCAAAGACGAACTAAACGTCGAAAATATCGAAATCCTCCACAACGCCGACGAATATGTGAACTATGAACTTAAACCACAACTTCGCACAGTAGGTCCAAAATATGGCAAACTTTTGGGAGGTATTAGAGCCTTCTTGTCGACTGCTGGAAGCAGTGAAAATGTAAACAAACTTCGAAAAGGTGAGATGTTAATTTTTGAAGTTAATGGCGAAAAAATAGAACTAAGCGAAAGCGACGTGCTGATAACCCTTAAAAATAAAGAAGGCTATTCAAGTGAAAGTAATGGACAGATGACAGTCGTGCTTGATACAACCCTGACAGATGACCTCATCAAAAAGGGCATGGTAAAGGAGTTTATCTCCAAAGTGCAGAACCTCAGAAAAGAGAGCGGTTTTGAGGTTGTAAATCATATTGAGATTTGCCTTAGCGGAGATAGGAAGTTACTTGACACCTTACTTGAACAACAGGAGACTATTAAAAAGGGAACTCTAAGCGATAGCGTCAAAGAGGGAACTCAGGGCGAAAGTGAAATGACATTTGACTTTGATGGTGCAAGCGTGCTTGTAAAGATATCTCGTGTTTAAAGCAGATAGATTAATAAAAGTAAATTATAAAAGATTTATTCTTTATGTAAATTATTTAAAATTTATCAAAATAAATAAATTACTATATTTACAAATCAAAAAGATTTACTGTAAAATTTATAAAAATAGTAAAAAAATAGAAAAAAATAGAAAAAAATAAAAAAACAGCAAAAAACTAAAAAAATCAAAAAAAACAAGAAAAAAACTATAAAAAATCAAAAAAATCAGCAAAAATATAAAATTTTGCTGATTTTTATATATGTACGATTACGCAATAGACAATGTTAGGATATGTATGACTTTCTGTTGTCTATGAAGAATTGCCATATAAAAATCCACCAAATGCAATGGTGGATTTTTAAGTTTAATATACAATCTTTAATAACCATTTTTTATTTAAAGTAACTTAAATTTAGAAACGTTCATCTTCACTTTCAAGTTCGCATGCCTTATCATATGCTTTGAGACGGTGTGAGTACTTGTTTGTTAGCATAGTCTTTTTCCATTCTTCTTGTATTTTTTGAAGTACATCCTCTTTCTTTACTCGTGAATTTGTGCTAAGCAGGGTTGCATAGCAGTCCATATTTTCATCAATAAATTTTTTGTAGTGAAGAAGTTCTTTATCTGAGAGTTTGCTAAATTTGTCCGCATCAAGCATAAGTGATTCAAAGTCATGTTTGAAAAGATTAGGAGAGATAAGTGCGTTCTTAAAATAATGACTAAGTTTTTCTTTTACCTCGCTAGGAAGTGTTATCAAAGAGCCAAGATAGATGTGTGAACCATTGTTGTCATCTTTGAAGAAGGTCTCTCGCAATAGTTTACCTTTTTCATTTTCTATGATATGTGTCTTTTTTTCAGAACTATATCCAAGGAAGATTTCATTGTAATTTTCTACCAAAATATCAGAAATATTTTGTATAGGCAGATTAGAAAAATATTTAGAAACCTCTTTATTGTGGTTTATATCATCAAGTTTTAAAATGAAATAGTCAGAAATAGTTGCATGTGCCGAACTTTTTTGCCCCATAGAATAAAGTCCCATCATTGCCAGTGTTATATTATCAAAAATATACATAATTTACCTCCAAAATATATCTTATTATAACACTAAAATTGTCTCTTGTCAATACCTCTTTTGTAATTCGACAAAAATTTTGCGATTTTTATTAGCGTTAAATGAGAGATAAAATTAAAGTTAAAATATCATAGATTTATATGTCAAAATTTGATTGTAAAATCAATAAGTTTTTGGTATACTATTGATATATTATCATTATTAAGAGGAAAAAATATGAAAATTGCACAAGATTGGCTTGACTATGAGGTGCTTGCGACAGGCGACGGCGAAAAACTTGAAAGGTGGGGGGAGTTTTATCTCTTGCGACCAGACCCACAGGTTATATGGCATGCAAAGAGCGAACTATCAAAATTCAAGGACTTAGATGGACACTACCTGCGGTCGTCCTCTGGTGGTGGAAGTTGGAAGTTTTATAAGGCTCTTCCAGAGGCATGGCAGGTATCATGGAAGGGGTTAAAGTTTATAATAAAACCAATGGGCTTCAAACATACAGGGCTTTTTCCAGAGCAGGCGGTGAATTGGCAAGACCTTACAAATGTAATAAAAAAGGCAGGCAGACCGATAAAAATTCTAAATCTATTTGCTTACACTGGTGGTGCGAGCGTTGTATGTGCCAAGGCTGGCGGAGTGGTTACTCACGTAGATGCAAGCAAAGGCATGGTTGAGAGGGCAAAGGAAAACGCCACTTTAAATGGCATAACAAATATACGCTATATAGTTGACGACTGCCAAAAATTTATAGAAAGGGAGATAAGACGAGGCAATACCTATGACGGAATCATCATGGACCCACCAAGTTATGGCAGAGGGACAAATGGGCAGATGTGGAAACTTGAAGACAACCTATTTGACTTCGTCTCGCTCACTAAAAAAGTACTTTCGGATAGACCTCTCTTTGTGCTGATCTCCTCATACACGACAGGGTTGCAAGCAAGTGTACTTCATAATATCCTAACCCTTGTCTTTGGCGAGGGTGGAATTGACGCCGATGAAATAGGGCTTCCGACAGACGAAAAAATAGTTCTCCCATGTGGAGCAAGAGGTTTAAAATTATGGAAATAAAAGAAAATATTAAAGAAGAAAAGCATCAAAAAAGTGGTGCAGAGATAATAGAAAAACAAGAAAGTTTAGAAAAAAATCAAGAAAATTTAGCAAAAAGTCATGGAAAATCGCTAAAAAGTCATGAAAAAACAGCAAAATATCAAGAAAAAGTGTTAAAAAATCATGAAAATACACAAGAAAAAGTATTAAATAACGAAAAATTATCACAAGATGATCTTGTTGTACTTTATGAGGATAATCATTTGATTGTGGTGGTAAAACCTCAAAATATACCCTCTCAAAGTGATATAACAGGCGATGATGACATGCTTTCAAGAGTGAAACGATATTTAAAGGTCAAATACAACAAAGAGGGAGAGGCTTTTGTTGGACTTGTGCATAGACTTGATAGACCAACAGGTGGTATTATGGTGTTTGCGAAAAACTCAAAGACTGCAAGCAGACTTTCCGAGCAGATAAAAAATGGCGAGATGAAAAAGATATATTACGCAGTTACCACCTCCATTCCACAGATAAGAAAGGACAGACTTATCAACTATCTTAAAAAAGACGAGAAAAACAATATTGTCAAGATTGTGCCTCAAACTGAAAAAGGTGTGAAGAGGGCAGAGTTAAGTTATGAGGTGTTGCAAACAGACGGCAACCTCGCTCTATGTGAGGTAAAACTTATAACAGGCAGGTCGCACCAAATACGAGTACAGTTTGCAGGTATCAACTGCTCACTTTATGGCGATAACAAATACGGCAAAGACAAGACATCTTCTACTAAAAACTTAGGACTTTGGGCTGGACGACTTGAATTTATCCACCCAACTACAAAACAAAAGATGACCTTTGCATGTCCTCCACTAAATAAGGACAGCATGCCATGGAAAAAGTTTTATATGGATAAATATTTTTTAAAATAAATCATTAAAAAAATTATTTTAGAAGGATATTTAATTTTAGTTTATTATTCAAAAATACAAAATTGCTTAAAGATAAGCAACATAATTTAATATGTTAAAAATTTAGAAAAAACATATAAAAAGCCTTTAAAACCATAAAAAGCCTTTAAAACCATAAAAAGCATTTAAAACCATTAAAATACTGCAAATAGCACATTAAAACATTAAAATAATATTAAAAATGCAAATTTTTACAATAATTATAGTTATAAAAGGAGCAAACAATGAAAAAGAGAGAGGAGATTGAAGAAAAATATAAATGGGACTTGTCGGTATTATGCGACAATGACAAGGACTTTTACCAAAAACTTGACAAATTTAAAGATTATCTTAAAAAATTCAAATCTTTTGAGGGAAAATTAAATAATAAGGATAGTATTTGGGAGTATTTAAAACTAGATGAGGAGTTTTCTCGTTTTGCCGAGCCTGTCATTTTATATGCACACCTAAAAACAAATGAGGTATTGTCCGACAATTCTAGGCAGGAAATGGATGAGAAGATTTCTCATATTTTAAATGAGTTTTCAGTTGAGACAAGTTTTGCGTCAAGCGAACTTAATAAACTGCCAAATGATATGCTAGACGATATAATTGGTGATAAAAAATTTAATGACTATTCAAGGACATTTGAGCAGATAAAAGAGAACAAAAAACACGCATTATCTAAGAGCGAAGAAAAACTACTTTCTGGCATGAGTTTTTTAGGCGGTTTTTCATCTAATATGGATATGCTCAGCGATGTAGATATGAAATTTGGAAAGGTTAGAGACTCAAAAGGCGTGGCACACGAGTTAAATCATTCGACGTACTCAAACCTAGTTAGAAGTAGCGACCGTAAGTTAAGAAAATCGGCTATGCAGAAAATGAATGGCATGTACGGGCAGTATATCAACGTGCTGTCAAGCAATTTTATAAGTCAAGTAAAGAGTGATTGTTATTTTGCAAAGGTGCGAAAATACAAATCTGCTCTCGACCGAGAACTAAAACGAGAAGAAATAGAAAAGGAAGTTTATCAGACGCTTATTGAAGAGGTTAGCAAAAATCTTGACCTACTTTTCTCATATTTTGACATAAAAGGTCAAATACTATCAGTTGATAAAATGTGCATCTATGACACAATGGTAGACGTCGGCAAGGTGGGGAACAAAAAATACACCTACGATGAGGCGATTGAGATAATCAAAAAGGCACTCTCTCCGCTAGGCAAGGACTATACTGACTTGATAGAGAGGGCAAAGACAGAGAGATGGATAGACGTCTATCCAAATAAGGATAAGTCCTCTGGTGCATTTGAGACAGCAGTCTATTTTAGACACCCTTACGTTATGACTAACTTTGAGGGCGACCTTGAATCAATCTTCACACTCGCCCACGAACTCGGTCATGCAATGCACTCATACTACTCAAATAAAACTCAACCTTACGCAAAGGCAAGTTACCCAATATTTCTGGCTGAGATTGCCAGCACTACAAACGAAATGCTCCTTATAAACTACCTGCTCGTCGCAACAAAAGACAAGAGCGAAAAGATTGCTCTATACAATAAACTCTTTGATGAGGTCAAAGGTACAATTTTCAGGCAGACTATGTTTGCCGAATTTGAAGAAAAAGTACATTCTCTCTATGAAGAGGGTGAGGCTCTTACAAAAGATAGACTCTGCGATATATATTATAAATTAAATCAAAAATATTTTGGTAAGGTTAAACTTATCAGTCAAATCAAATATGAGTGGGCAAGAATACCTCACTTTTTCAATTGCTTTTATGTGTTCAAATATGCAACAGGCATGATCTCTGCAATAACTTTCGCAAACAAAATACTCTCTTCTGAAAAGGGTGCGGTAGAAAAATATAAGCAGTTTTTGTCGGCTGGTGATAGTGATAAGCCTGTTAAAACTCTTCAAAAGAGTGGGGTAGATTTGCTAGATAAAAATACCTTTACTTCATGCTTTACCTATCTTCAAAACATGCTTGACGAGTGGAAGAAATTAATTTCAAAGTAAAATATCTCTCGATAAAATTAAAAAAAATAAAAAGAATGATAGACATTCTAAATGCAACACAAAATTGCATTTATATGAATTTATTATTCTTTTTTTATATTTTTAGATAAAAATTAGCAGATTTTAAGAAATTTTTTATGATTTAAGTTGAAAAAAGTAAAATTCATACAATGTAAAATCATAATTAAAATTCATACAATAAAAAATTCATTTAATAATTTATATTATCGGAAGTTGTCGTCAAGCAGGGCGAAGCCATATTTGACAGCAACTGATGGTCATACATACTATGTGATGAGTGCTAAAAGCACATAAATTCGCAAGAATTTAATAAAATTTTGCGTTAGTAAAATTTTAACATCACATAGTTTATAATATCGGAAGTCGAACTTGCTTGCAAGAGTGAGACTGATGGTTTTACATACTATGTGATGAACACAATTTATTGTGTTTTTGCGTTTAGCAAAATTAAAATTTAACTTGCTTAAATTT
>CALWJU010000004.1 GCA_944381105.1 uncultured Clostridia bacterium
AAATTTAAGCAAGTTAAATTTTAATTTTGCTAAACGCAAAAACACAATAAATTGTGTTCATCACATAGTATGTAAAACCATCAGTCTCACTCTTGCAAGCAAGTTCGACTTCCGATATTATAAACTAAATGATGATAAAATTTAAGCAAGTTAAATTTTAATTTTGCTAAACGCAAAAACACAATAAATTGTGTTCATCACATAGTATGTAAAACTATCAGTCTCACTCTTGCAAGCAAGTTCGACTTCCGATATTATAGTTTATATAAATTTTATCAATTTTTAAATTTTCTTTTACTTATTTTGTTTTTATGTTATAATCATTAGCGAAGAGGTTTTTATGATTAGAAAAAGCGTTTTAATTACAGGTGCTACCGGAGGAATTGGACTTGGTCTTGTGAAAATTTTTGCTGAGAATAATTATAATATTGTAGCCACATATTATAAAGGAACAACTGAACATATAGAGCAAATATGCAAAAAAAACAATGTTAAATTAACACTTTTATATTTAGATTTGCAGGACAGAATAAGTATAAAAGATTGTATAGATAAGGCAACAAAAGAGGACTACCTCGACTGTGGAATATGTAATGCTGGGATAAGCAAAGATGAAGTGCTCTTGTGTGATGAGAGCGAAGAAAATATTGAAGAACTTATAAATGTCAATTTCAGAGGAACAATATATTGTAATAAATATCTTGCTCAATATTTTATTAAACAAAAGCATGGAAGTATTATAAATATATCTTCTATCTATGGACATTTTGGAGGAGCATGTGAAAGCGTTTATTCCTCTTGCAAGGCTGGTATTGAGGGCTTAACAAAATCACTTGCACTTGAACTGGCACCATTTAACATAAGGGTTAATGCTATTGCGCCTGGTTTTATAGAAACGAATATGACAAAAAGGTTTGAAACTGAAAAAGAAAATCTCAAAGAAAAAACACCTTTAAAAAGACTTGGCAAGCCTCTTGATGTAGCAAAGACTGCCCTATTTCTTGCAAGTGAAAATGCAAGTTTTATAACAGGGCAAGTTATAGATGTATCTGGCGGAGTTTTAAGATTTGATTAATAAAAAAAGCACCTAAGCTAATTGAAGTTATGGTGCTTTTATATTTTACTTATTTCAAAGACAGATTTACAGAAATCAGTCATCAAAATGGTAATCCTTTGGGTCGGCTTTATTATTTTCATCATTGAAGAAATCAAATGCTTTCATGATTTCGCTTAAATCATCTTTTGGTTTTACTGCTTCTTTCAAGTCAAAGCCATTTGACTTGGTTAGTGATTTTTGTGTAGGCTCATCTGCTAACTTTGTATTTAAAAATTTATCAACTAAATTATCGTACTCGCCCTCATTTTCGCTGTTTTTAAGTTCACTTTCGCACACTGGCTTTATCATGCTTGGTCTATCAAATTGTGCCCTTTCTATTTTTATTTCTTTTGGTTCTTGCGTCTTTTTATCTTGTATTCTTGACAATAGTATTCGCATAGGGTCATTTTCACTAAATTGTGAACCCATTTCATCCTTCCTTGCATCTAATTTTTCTAGAATTGATTCTATATCAACAACTAGATTTTTATATGCTTTATTAATCAGAACGCCAGGATATTTAGTATTTAAATCATTTAAAAACACAAGCAAATTTTTATAAATCATGCGGAGTTGTTCACCTCGCAAAATTTCAAGATTTCTATTACCCTCTGCCTCCTCTTTTTTGAAAGATTCAAGCACAGACATAATATTTTTTTGCTTATTTTTATAATCAAGCACTTTTTTTTCAGAGTCAAGCACCTTTAATTTTTCTTCCATAAGAAGTTTTTCGTACCCTGCTTTTAAATCTGAAATATATCTGTCAACCTCGTCTTTATCATAACCATTTATTTCCGTTGAAAACATAATCTCTCCTAATTTATGAGCAAATATCTACCTACTAATAATAACACAAGACATGCCAAAATTGCAAGGAAAATCCATAGCGAAATATAATTTATCATAAAAAAAAGAAGAAAAATTGACAAAAGATATAATGCGAAAGAAATATAATAATGAAAATTTTGTTTATAAAAAAATGCTGTAAAGAATGATGCAAGCGACATGGAAAGCGTTATAAATACAGGATAGAAGTTTATAATTGACAACATTGAGCAATACACATAAAAAAGCCCTACTGTCAATAACATTGTTCCAAAATAACACGAGGAGTCAAACTTAAATAGGCAACTTTTGATAATCAAATGTAAACCTATAAATATGCAGAATGCAAAAAACCACAAATCATAATTTTTGACTAAAACAAATGACAGCACGCTTGATACTTGGAAAAGCAATATATTAATAACAAAAGACAACTTTAATATTGTTGTCTTTTTAATTGATAAAATACGCCCTCTCATATTTTTATTATTCTATTTTTTTATCTGTTTTATTCTTTTTATTATTGTTTTCTTTGTTTATTTTTGTCTTATCACTATCTAAGTCTTGTTTATTCTGTCGTTTTTGTTCTCTTTTCAACTTCCTATCATTTCTCTTTTGCAAAGCGAGCGCGTTTTGTGTTTTCACAAATTCTGGAAAACCCTTTTCTTTAATAGATTTTATTTTTCCCTGCTCTGTGAGACTGGCAAGAGCCGTTAATGTTATAACGCCTGCAACAACTAAGATTATGCTCAAAACTTGGGACACTCTTAGCGAGCCTATATATAGGCTGTCTCCTCGCATACCTTCAATCCATGCCCTACCACTGCCATAAATTATTAGGTACAACGACATCACTATTCCTCTGCCTTTTATACCTGATTTACGCAAAAGTAGCATTAAAATAACAAAGCCTAGCAAATCCCATAAACTTTCATAAAAGAAGGTTGAATAATGCCAAACACCATCTATTTGAGTTGACAGTGGAAACCACATGAGGCTAGGATCGGTAACCTCTACGCCATAACAACAACCTGCAAAATAACAACCTATTCTTCCTATTGCCTGCCCTAAAATAAGGCTTGGTACTGCTATATCGGCAACATCAAGGAAATTTTTCTTATGAATAGCACAAAAGAGAATGACGCCTATCGCACCACCAATAATTCCGCCATAGATAGCCATTCCACCATCCCAAATTGCAAATATTTCTCCAAACGAAAAATCGTGGTCGGCAAATATCACATAATATAGCCTTGCACCTATGATTGCAAGAGGAAGAACATAGCAAGCACCTAACACGAGATCATCCGATTTTAAGCCTCTATACTTGGCATTTTTGCAAGCAACAAAGACTGCTACCGCCATACCGATAGCAATTATAAAACCATAATATGTTATTTGCAGTCCAAAAAACAAGAAATAACTATCATAAAATCCAAACATATATTTATTATAATCTTATTTGTATTATATTGTCAATCTTTTTATTGCATGAAAATTTTATCCCTAAAATTTTCTAACTACTAAATAAAAACAAATCGCCTTTTAGAGAAAATACTCACACTTGCGATTTGTTTTTTGTAAGGTTATTTACCTTACATAAATATCTTGTGTAGATTTTTTAATTTTATTCAATATTTTATTTGATTAATTTGCACACTCTAAGCACTTCGCTTTTAAGAAGTGGCTGGTCTTTGTCTAATTCATTATATCCTATTAGCATTGTCGAATGTCCGCCATCTTGGAAAGACCTACCAAGTTCCATAATTTTTTGTATTATTATCATGGTGTTATTTGACCTATTACCGTCTGTATGCCCAAAGCATCTATCTGACAATCTGACAATCTCCATTATATCTAATAGGTATATAAGGACATTTTTACCTCTTAAAATAAGGTTCTCTGCGTATGATATTGCGTCAAGGATAACATTAAGATTGACATTGTTATCAGTTCCATACTTAGTAGTAAAATTATCAAAGTCAAAATCTTTAAAATAAACTTGATCTTCAAAGGATGTATTTATTCCTAATACTATTAAATTTATCTCATTTTGTCTGCAATAAGATACTAAATTTGAGAAATCATTATTCTCATAAACATCTTCGCTTAACATTATTGCATTTCTCTTTCCTGCGTGTATTTTTAGTCCATTTATTTCAAGTATTTGGTTGGAAAGAACTTCCTTTCTTTGAGTATACTGCCCTTTTACATACTTTTCTGCTTCAATATCATTGATTTCAAGAATTTGGTTTGCTTGATATTGATTTCCTTGTCCGATAAGTTGTGCTTGAACTTTAACCTTATCCCCTTGTCTAAGTTTTTTATAACTTTCAGAATCTTCATTGAAATATATCCACTTTTCTTTATTGTTGGCATTAAAGCCATCTTTATCTTTTCTTACAATTGCCTCTAACTCTATTGTCTCCTTGCTTGATGGTCTGTTTGTAAAGTTATGAGTGTCCTGTGCAAATAGCATAATATTTTCAAATGTCATTGCTTTATCATTGTTATCTTCTGTCATTGAAAAAACTATCTCATCTATTGTACTAAGTTTTTTAAAAGGTCTTCCTTTACGCTTTTCTTGAACGTCAGTGGTAAAGCCATTTTTAAACTTTTCCAAAATTAATTTAATGAGTTGTTCTCTCTTTTTCGTGGTCGGCGAAGGTATTCCTATCTCTCTGGCAAGTCCCCTTAGTTCAAAAACACCGAGTTGTTTTACCCTCGTCTCTTGCGATATAATATAATCTTCTCTCATCATTTGTATTCTCCAATTAAATTATTTTAAATTAGTATACCCTTTTTGTCAACTATTTTTCACAATATAGGTATAAAATTAATGATTATTCCTGCTATAATTGCTAAACCATATAGCATTAGAGTTATTAGAATATTTACCCATGTATTTTTGTAATTTGTTGTATAAAGCACTATTAGCCCCACGCCTGCTCCTGCACACAGACCAGCAAGCAATGCTGGAAAAATAAGCACTCCTGACATATAAAGTTCTACAATAAATACCGAAGCGGCACAGTTAGGAATAAGTCCAATTAAACTTGCTAATAATATTTGCACATATACATTGTCTGTAAACATTGCTTCAAGAGGTCCTAATCCACCACAATATCCATTTATCAAATTGATTATTAATGTTGCAATAAAAACGTATGCTACAATAACTGCTGTATGGTAAAGCGCATCTAAAAATATGTTTGTCGCACAACAGTGTGAATGTGTATGTTCATGTCCATGCTCATGCTCGCTTGAATGATTGCACTTATGTGCATGACTTTCATTATGTCCGCATCCACACACTTCTATATGATTAAGTTCCTCTTCAATCAATTTTGTTTCGCCACCCTCTTGATTTGTGGCTTGAACTGATACTTTTCCTTCTTTTTTAGAAAAAGGCTTTGTCTTTTTTCTTCTTATTAATGATATAGTTATATCTATTATATACCCTATAATTATACCATACACCACTTTTATAGCAAGAAGTAATAGTAAATCTGGCAAGAACTGTGTGTCTGAAATCATTATTGGTATTGCTTCATCGCTGGTCGCTAAAAAGACTGCCATTAAAGTACCCAAGGTTATTACCCTCTTTGAATATAATTGGCTCATAACAGACGAAAAGCCACACTGTGGAATACAGCCAAGTAGTGCACCTATAACTGGACCTGCTTTATTGGTATAATGAAGAACTTTTGCATATTTTTCATTGTTATTATGGGAAAAATAACTTACAAGTAGGTAAGCCAAATACAATATTGGAATTACTAGCAATGTGTCTTTTACCGCATCCCACAACGCATCAAAAAAAATATCCACTTTCTCCTCTTTTTAAAACCGCACCTATATATAGGTGCAGTTATTTTCAAGTTTGTCCATTCAATAATAGCATATTTTTTATAAAAAGCAACTTATTTTTTAATTTTCTTCACTTTTTTTTGTATCTTTTTCTTGCTTTTCTTCATTTTCTTTAATTATACTTATATCTTCAATTTTTAATTGATTGGTCTTTTTCTTTTTATGTGGTTTTGTTATAGGTTCTTCTATTTCCTCTTCTTTTGCAATCTCTTCCTGTGGCTGTTCACTTGTCTCTTCTGGCAATGGTGAAATTTCTTGTGCGGATGAAAGGTTATCTTCTTTTATTTGTCTATATTCATTCATCCTCTTTTCACTTTCTTTTGGACTATAAAGAATGATTGTCTGTTTATCTTGATAACCTATTTCGCCGTTTAGATTTGCTGATATTATCGCCCTTCCTATCATCTCATTTATTTTTCCATTATTAAAGGTTGATACCTCGCTATTATCAGCAAAGAGGTCAATAGTACCATTATTCATAGTTCCTATCTTACCATCATTCAAAAGATAGGTAATCTGTCCATTCAGCATACTTACAAGACAGGCATTGTTTTCTATTCCTGTAATTTTTCCCTGTATCATGGTAACTATCCTAGCCTTATTTCTGACAAACATAACCTCGCCGTTTGTAAGAGTAGCAAGTTCAGCCTTGTCGTCTACAAAGCGAATAAAACCGCCATTGACTGTGCCTATTGTGGCTTTGCCCTTTACATAGTCAATTACGCATGTATTTATTGTAGTGATAGAAGATTTTCCACTTACTAAGGTTATTCTTCCACTCTTAAATAGCCCTATCTTTGCCTTTCCTGTCAAGATATCTATCTCGCCATTTTCAATCATTTGTACTTTTGCTTTTCCAGAAATCTCTTTAAATGTGCAGTCAAAACTTTCAAGCACAACAGCAGAACCTGTGAGTGATACATTTTGGCATTTATTTAATATATGAACACCATTTGATAGAGTAAAATTTGACTCCTCATCATGAATTATAGGATCAATAACTTTGTTATTATTCTTTTTAAATAGACTCATAGCCTACCTCCGTTATATTAATATAACATATTAAATTAAATGTTGCAATCATTTATTCAAAATTGTAAAAAAATTCATGAAAAAAGTTAAAAATAGTTGACTTATCAACTTTCTTTTCATATAATTACAAAGTATTAAAGTCGAGGATGGCATTATGGATAAATTTTTAGTGGGCACTATTAATATTTTAAGAAAACTATTACAAAGTCATTTAAATGAAGTCTTTAAAGACTATAATCTTACAAGTTCTGAAATTTTTTTCATCTACATTTTAAATGACGAAAATTCACTTTCTCAAATAGAAATCTCAAAAGTTTTAGAATGTAATAAATCACACATACATAGAGTGTTGACTAAACTTATTGACAAAGGTTATGTTGAATACCAAAACAAAGATAGCGAACATTTTAAAAATCAAAAACTTACTTTAACTAAAAAAGGCAAATCACTTGTCTGCCTTATAGAAAAGGCTGTTGATGAATGGAATTTCTATTTAAAAAAAGGTTTAACAGAAGATGAACTTAATACCGCTAAAAAAGTCGCTCTAAAAATTGTGGAAAATGCCAATAATTTTAAAAATACGGAGAATAAAAATGTTTAAATTATTTAAGTACATGAATTGGAAAGAATGGCTCTTGCTACTTTTAACTCTTTGCGTTATTGCAGGGCAAGTTTGGTGCAACATTTCCTTGCCAAAATGCACCTCTGATATTAGTGCAATACTTGACGACCCTAATTTTACTGCAAGGTGGACTGATATTGTTATAGTCTGTATGCAAATGCTTGGGTATGCCCTAGGCGTTGTCCTTTGTGCTATAATTGCGCACTATTTGTCTTCATACGTTATTACAAGTCTACTTTCAAGGATAAGAGGAACAATTTTTAACCGTGTAAATAGTTTCTCATCTTCTGAAATCAATAAATTTTCCATTCCTTCCCTTATTACTCGTACAACCAACGATATTACACAACTTCAACAAGTGCTTACAACAACTATTACCTTAGGTCTTCAAGCACTCTTAACTGCTGTGCTAGCCATTGTCAATATTGCTCAAATTTCTATTGGAAATTCGGCAGGTCAGTTAAGTATTGTGAACGTCGTTTCTGTTATTGCTATTTGTCTTGTAGTTTCTATTATAATTTTTACCGTTGTTCCTAAATTTAAGAAAATTCAGAAAGCAACCGACAATTTAAACCTTGTTACAAGAGAAAATTTGACAGGTCTTAAAGTTGTAAGAGCATATAGTGCAGAGAAAAATCAAGAGGAAAAATTTGAAAAAGTAAACAATCATTATTCTAAACTCAGTATCTTTGTAAACAGAGTTCTTGCTATCATTGACCCTAGTCTTTCCTTTATTATGCAGGGAACATCGCTTGCAATTGTTTGGATAATAGGATTGCTTGCAGGTCAAAATCCTGGGCTGCTGCTTGTAATGAGTGAATTTACTCAATATTCTATCTTTATTATAATGAGTTTTACCTCACTTTCTATTTTATTTATGTTTGTGCCTCGTGGAATTGTATCTGGTAGACGTATTAATGAAATTTTGGACACCAAAAACTCACTTATTGATGGTCAAGGGTTACCTCCTACTGAAAAAGGGACTATATCATTTAAAAATGTCTATTTTAGATACCCTGATTCTGATGCCGATGTGCTTGAAAATATAAGTTTTGACGTCGAGCAAGGGCAGACTATTGCCTTTATAGGTTCTACTGGAAGTGGTAAAAGCACTCTTATAAACCTAATACCTAGATTTTACGATTGCTCTGATGGCGTAATTATGGTAAATGGGCAAAACGTAAAAGACTATACACAACATGAACTTCACGATATGATAGGTTACGTACCTCAAAAAGGGCTACTTTTTAGCGGTTCTGTTAGAGATAATATTAAATATGGAAATCAAAATGCAACTGATGAAGAGGTCAAAAATGCAATTGATATTTCACAATCCAACTTTGTATATGACTTTCCTGAGGGGCTTGACTACCACATTTCACAAGGCGGTAAAAACGTTTCAGGCGGTCAAAAACAACGTCTTTCTATTGCAAGAGCGATAATTAAAAATCCTGATATTCTCATCTTTGACGATAGTTTTTCTGCTCTTGACTATAAAACTGATAAGATAGTAAGACAAAAACTAAACGAAGAATTTAAAGACACAACAAAAGTTATAGTTGCTCAGCGAATTGGGACTATCATGAATGCTGATAAAATTGTAGTGCTAAATGAGGGCAAAATAGTAGGTATTGGCAAACATGAAGAGTTGCTTAAATCTTGTGATGTATATCGTGAAATTGCTCTATCTCAACTATCAAAGGAGGAACTAGAAAATGACCAAAAATAAAACTAAAAAAGCAAAAGTTTATAAAGGCGAAAGGGCTAAGGACTTTAAAGGTTCACTCAAAATGCTACTTAAACGACTAAGCGACCATAAAGCATCCGTTATAATCGCTGTAATTTTTGCAGGAATTGCCGCTGCCATAAATGTCGTTGGACCTACCCTTTTAAATCAAATGATGACAATGCTCTTTCAAGCGGTGAATATAGAGGTCAGCGAGGTTACTAGATATGGATTAATAATAGTCTCTTTGTACATTATTGCTGGTATTCTTGGCTATTTTCAAGGTTATTTAATGTCAAAAGTTTCTGTCGAAGTATCAAAAAAACTGCGTAGCGAAATTTCGGCAAAGATCAATAAACTTCCGCTAAAATATTTTGATACTAACAGTTATGGTGATGTGCTATCAAAAGTTACTAACGATGTTGACACTGTCGGCAACACATTGGAGAGAACATTATCCTCTCTTGTTACCTCACTTGTTACAATTATCGGTATTCCTATTGCTATGTTTACAATAAGTTGGCAACTTACTCTTATATCCCTTCTTCAAATTCCTCTTGCTCTTCTGATTGTGTTTCTTGTTGTTAAATTTAATCAAAAATACTTTATCAGACAGCAACAATTACTTGGAGACATCAATGGATACATTGAAGAAAATTTCTCTGCACATAATGTCGTAAAGGCTTTCAATGGAGAAGAAAGGGCTCAAAATACTTTTGATAGAATAAACTCAAAACTTAATGTAGCATCAAGAAAGGCTCAATTTTTCTCTGGTCTTATGATGCCTGTGGTAAACTTTACTAGCAATATCGTTTACGTTCTTATCTGTCTTGTGGGTGCATGGATTGCTATTAGTACTAATAATATGTCATTCCTTGCTACCATCATTACATTTATGACTTATACAAAACTTTTCAATCAACCTATTTCACAAATCGGCTCTATTTCTGGAACGTTACAATCTACAATGGCCGCTGCCGAACGAGTATTCGAGTTTCTTAGTGAAGAGGAACAGTCTGATGAAAGTTATAAAACTAGAACTATTGAAAATGTTAAAGGTAAAGTTGAATTCAGACATGTAAACTTTGGTTACTCCCCTGATAAACAAATCATATTTGACTTTAATTTTGTGGCAAATCCTGGTGAAAAGATTGCTATTGTTGGGCAGACAGGTGCAGGTAAAACTACAATGGTAAATCTTCTTATGCGATTTTACGACATAACAGACGGAGAAATTTTGATTGATGGTGTTCCTATCAATGAAATGAATAGAAGTTATGTGCGTTCACTTTTTGGAATGGTTTTACAGGATACGTGGCTATTTGAAGGCAGTATAAAAGATAATCTTCGTTTCGGCAAACCTAATGCAACAGATGAAGAAATCGTTGAGGCTTGTAAAATGGCTAATGTCGACCACTTTATACGTACTGAACCTAATGGTTACGACATGGTTCTTTCAGAAGATACTAATATCTCAGCAGGTCAAAAACAACTTCTCACTATCGCAAGAGCAATGGTACAAAATGCTCCTATGCTAATCTTAGACGAAGCGACAAGTTCAGTCGATACTAGAACAGAAATTCTTATTCAAACAGCAATGGATAGACTAACAAAAGGACGAACAAGTTTTGTTATTGCTCATAGACTTTCTACAATAAAAAACTCTGATAAAATTATTGTTATGAAAGACGGCAACATTGTTGAAGTTGGAAATCACGAAGAACTTATTGCCAAAGGCGGTGCATACAAAGACCTTTATACAAGTCAATTTGAAAGTGGAGAAAGCTTTTAGGAGGAAATCATGGCAGAACTCGTGCTTAATCATGTATATAAAGATTATAAACTTGAAAATAAATCAAAATTTACAGCCCTTACAGATATCAATCTCTCTTTTGAGAAGGGCGAACTTGTTTCTATCATTGGAGAAAGCGGTAGCGGTAAAAGTACACTTATGAACCTAATAGGCGGGCTTGATTCTGACTATACTGGCGAGATAAAAATTGATGGTGCAGATTTAAAATCATTTAAAGACAAGCAACTTGATGACTACCGAAAAAAGAAAATTGGATTTGTATTTCAATCTTTTAATCTTATCCCTCACCTATCAGTAATTGATAATGTAACTATAGCATTGACTTTATCAAACGTAAAAGAAAGTGTCAAACGTGAGCGTGCTATGGAATTGCTTACAAAACTTGGACTTAAAGATCATGCAAAGAAAAAGCCTACACAACTCTCTGGCGGTCAAAAACAGCGTGTGGCTATTGCGAGAGCACTCATCAACAACCCTGATATTATCCTAGCCGATGAGCCAACAGGCGCACTTGACAGCGAGACCACCCTACAAATTTTGGATATCCTTAAAAGTATTGCGGATAATGAAAACAAACTTGTCATTATGGTTACACACTCTGAAAAAGTTGCTAAAATTTCTTCTCGAATAGTTGAAATTTCTGATGGCAAAGTTATACATGATGAGCAAAAAAGTGATTATATTAAAAGCGAAAAGAAAGAAAAACTTCTTGCCTGCTATGACATTGAGAGCAAAGATTTAAATAACAGCAAAAAGAAGAAGGAAGGACACCTCTCTATCTTTTCTGCACTAAAACTATCCTTTCAAAATATGTGGGCGAGCAAGACTAAAAACATCTTGATGGCTGTCGGCGTATCAATTTCGCTTATTGCTCTTATCCTAATGTTATCGCTAGGCTCAGGTCTGACAGGCTACATTGATTCACTAGCACAAGACTACTCAAATCCTAACTATGTAACAATTTCTAAGAGTGGCTACGATAGAGACGGAAATGAACTTGAAGACAACGGTAATTTTATGGTACCTAGAATGTTTGAAGATGAAGAAATTGAAGAGGTTGCTTCTGATATAAATTCCTATCTTCAAACTGAGGGCTCTGATTTTCAAATTATAACTTCTGGTGAAGGACAAAACCTTACTTATGGATTTAGTTGTCCAACAATTGGAATTGGTACAAGTACAATATCGACCATTCCAGCGGTAGACGAAGAAACAGAGCTTCCAGAAGAAGTTAAAACTGAAAATATTATGTATGCCTATACTACACCACCTTACTACACAGAAGACAATTTAATTGCTGGCAGTATGAGCGGAGATGGTGAAATTATGCTTTCTTCCGCTGTAATTGATTTCCTCGGATATAAAACTGCTGAGGAAATGTTTGCAAACGACAACAAGCCTACTGTTCAACTTTATATCAATATGACATATGATGGTGTAAGAATTGAAATAAATAAAACCGTTCAAATCTCAGGTATTGTGGATGTATCCGTTTTTTCTGGCATGATGGTTATGTATCTTGACTATGATTTCCTTGACGCATGCGTAATGGAAGCACAGGAAAATGTAGATGTTGAACCAACAGGACTCAGTCCATCACTCCTCTTCATTGAAACAGATGGCAAAAATACCACTGATATGATAAATTATTACATTGACACATATCGCAGAGATTTATCAGGCTCAATTGAAGAGCAACTCGCTTCAATGTTTAGTGAAATGATGTCCACATTCTCTATTGCCCTTGCAATTATCTCAGGTATTTCCCTCTTCGTCGCACTTATTATGATTTTAGTTGTCCTTTATATGAGTGTTTCAGAAAGGACAAAAGAAATTGGGGTGTTAAAAAGCATTGGTGCTAGAAAGAAAGATATCAAAATGATTTTTAGTACAGAAAGTCTGCTTATCGGTTTACTAAGTGGTATCGTGGGAATTTTATTGACATTGATAATTGGAGCAATACTTATCGGAGTATTTACTGCACTTATCGGATTTGCTCCTTTAAGTATGAATTGGTACTATTTTGCTATTGCTCTATTAATTAGCATAGTAATAAGTGTTATAGCAGGTGTATACCCTGCCTCTAAGGCTGCAAAACTCGACCCTGTTGAGTCATTAAGGCGAGAATAGACAGGAGAAAATTTATATAGAAAAGCAAAATAAAGGTGGGCAGAAAAAGCCCACTTTTATTTTTGTAACTTTTTTTTTATAATACATCGAAATTCCCTATGTATTATCATCTTGAAAGTCAAACAATATTAAAAAAAATTCAAAAACATAATAAAAAAATCAGATTAGTTATCTGACTTTTTTATATTTTTATTTATTTTGTTTTTTATTTATCCTTGTTTTATTCGCTCTATTTTTTAGAAAATCTTTGTCCTAAGAAAGATGTTACAAGTGCTACAACTGAAATCACAAGGTTCACTATTACTGCCCAGCCTACTACTATTCCATCTCCATCATTTGAGAGTCCATCCAAATGTCCAATAGTACAGAATAATGATATTGCACCAAACACTACAAGAGCAAGTGAGGCAATAATGTTTATAAAGTTAAACATCTTGATTGCTTTTGACTTTTTGATTGCACCAAAACTTACAAGCATACAATAAATTGACGACAGTATTAGAACACCAGCAAGAATTGCTACAACAAGGTTTGAAATTGCCATCATAACTTGTGTTCCATTACCATCAAAGTAATTGGCAATTATATCGTAACCTGAGAGCATATCTCCACTATAACTGCCGAGAATACCTAGGTCAATATGCCCACCGATATAGGACTGCGACAAGAATACATATGTCAGTACTCCTATTATAATATTTGCAATATACATAAGACTTGTTTTTAAATTTTTCATATTCCCTCCTTAGTCTTATTTTAATATTATTCTGTCCGTAAAGTCAAACATTTTCTTCGAATTAAAAAAAATCTTTCACAAAGAAGAAAAATTTAAAATAGAAAATAATGGAATAGGTTAATTAAAACAAATAAAAAGAGTGCTTTCACTTACGAAATTATGCACTCTTGTCATTTTATTAAATTTACATTTTTATTATTTTGAATTTATATTTAATCATTGCTAAATTATTTGTCTTCGCTAATAACCTCTGTTTTTTCACTCACTTTCGCTTTTTTCTTTGTTGTTTGAGAACTTGGAGATTCTGTTTTTATAACCTCTGCAATGCTTGTAAATAGACCTGCAACGTTTTGAATATCACTAGGCACAATTATCTTTGTTGACTGACCGTCAGCAAGTTTTTTAAGCGCCTCAAACCCTTGCAAAGTAATGTAGGCAGCGTCTGGTTTTGCTGAGTTGATTAGTTCTATCGCCTTATTTTCGCCCTCTGCAACTGCAATTAATGCCTCTTTTTGAGCCTCTGCGGCAAGTATTTTTGCTGTTTTATCAGCCTCTGCCCTTAATATTTTAGCCTGTTTTTCACCTTCTGCGACTAATATGCTTGACTTCTTTTCGCCCTCGGCTCTTAAAATTTGTTCTCTTCTTTCACGCTCGGCTTTCATTTGTTTATCCATGGCATCTTGAATATCTTTTGGAGGTAGAATATTTTTAAGTTCTACCCTATTTATCTTTATTCCCCATGGATCAGTTGCTTCATCTAGAATAAGCCTCATTTTTGTATTTACTGTATCTCTTGAAGTTAATGTTTGGTCAAGTTCAAGTTCTCCGACAATATTTCTAAGTGTTGTTGCAGTCAAATTTTCTATCGCTTTAATTGGTTGTTCAACGCCGTATGTGTACAACTTTGCATCTGTAATTTGAAAATACACTACTGTGTCAATCTGCATTGTAACGTTATCTTTTGTAATAACAGGTTGTGGCTTGAAATCTGCGACTATCTCTTTGAGTGAAATAGGCTTGCTTGTTCTATCAATAAATGGAAATATGATATGAACGCCTGTTTCAAGCGTCTTTCTATATTTACCCAACCTTTCAACTACAACTGCGGTTGCCTGTCTTACTATTCTAATTGACAAGCAAAGAGCAATTAGAATTAGCACACCTAATACTATTAATACAATTGCCCATGGACTCATTCTTTATTCCCCCTTTTTATCGTCATCTGAGTTTTGGTTGCCCTTTTTATCATTTTCAGGCTCATTACTTATATTTTTATTTTCCTCATTTACTATCTCAGCCTCCACTTTTTCGTTTTTGGTTTCAATAGTAACTCCATCAACTTTCTTTACAATAAGTTTATTACCTTCAATTTTTACCACCTCAACAAGACTACCCTTTTCTATTTTTTCGCCACTTTCACTCGTTGCCGTCCATGTAACATCATTTACTTTCACGCTTCCCATATGCTCAAAGTCGGTTTCTTCAAGAAGCCTAAAATGTTTTCCTATCAGCGAATCAACATTTGTTTTTGTGTTCATATTTCTAAAAAGTAGTTTCTGTGCGTACTTTCGAACAAAAATAAATAGTAAAGCAGTTACAATAATAAATACTGCTATTTGTAATTCTATATAAATTCCACCTATTGCCGATAAAATAAATGGTATGATAGCCCCACAGGCAAACCATACAGACACAAGGTCAAGAGTTACAATTTCAATTATTAGTGATATGGCAATTACAGCAAGCCACACCCAAAACATTGTTTCCATACTTTCTCCATATTATTATATAAATATATTAACAAATATTTAATTACATGTCAACTTTATTTTATAATTATCATAAAAGATAATATGTTTTTAAATATTTTTTGATAAATTATAAAAAATATTGAAAAAACAGTTGATTTTTATAGTTTTTTTTGCTATATTATAAGAGCAAACCTTACTTACGTTAGTTTGTTAAGGCGATTCTTATGCGGGAGTGGCTCAGTGGTAGAGCGTTGCCTTGCCAAGGCAAATGTCGCGGGTCCGAATCCCGTCTTCCGCTCCATAATGGTACCATCGCCAAGCGGTAAGGCCAAGGTCTGCAAAACCTTCATTCCCCGGTTCAAATCCGGGTGGTACCTCCAAGAAGAGTTATAGCGGTCGCAAATTGACCGCTTTTGTTTTATAGCAACGCTTCTTGTTTAATGCTTCCTATTCATTTTGTTTATTTTTAATCACCCACCTTAAAAAATTGTTAGCCTTTTATAAAACTTTTCAAAAATGCTTGATTTTTTATGTTTAAAATGATATATTAAAATATGTAGACGCAAAGCATATATAAATTGTGGTAGCCAAAGCCTGACACTAACTTGTGCCATATATCAGTTTGAATACATGTATCATATGCTGGTGTGGCGGTTGGGTTCCCTGAAAATGCTCGTCATTTTTAGGGTGAAAGTGGCAGACGCACGGACTTAAAGTCCCGTGCGAAAACAAAGACTTGTGCCACATGTACAATTTAATAATCAATATCATATGCTGGTGTGTCGGTTGGGTTCCCTGAAAATTGATAAATTTTTAGGGTGAAAGTGGCAGACGCACGGACTTAAAGTCCCGTGCGAAAACAAAGACTTGTGCCACATGTACAATTTAATAATCAATATCATATGCTGGTGTGGCGGAATGGCAGACGCACGGGACTTAAAATCCCGAGGTGGCAACACCGTGTGGGTTCGACTCCCACCACCAGCACCAGAGGCGAAAATTGCATTGTTGCTTGTTTTCGCTTTTTTTAAGCGAAAAGCTACGCCCTAACATTTGTTTTCGCCTCTTCGCACCAATCGTAAATTCACATAAAATGGGCTCCCATAAAATT
>CALWJU010000005.1 GCA_944381105.1 uncultured Clostridia bacterium
CCGCATTTGAGATTCGGTAGAGTTCCACATTGGTTGTATCCCAAAGCAATGTTGAGCCAACAACTCCTTCAATGACATTTACACCATCGACAACATATGTACAATTTAAAATCTCTTCTTCTCCATCATCGATAATCTCTTTTGTGGTGTAGTAGTCAAATACAACCTTTGTTACAGTGTAATCTTCTGTTTGGTAATTTGTACTACTTTTTATTGCTTGATTAAGTGTTTTTCCATTGTTTATATCTGCGGCAGTGTAGTAGATTTGAGTTTGGTTATTAAAGTAGGCATTGATTGCAGAAAGAGCAATCACAACAAGAGACAGTGTGATTGTAAGTAAAAATAGTGTAACATATGCAAAGTTTAAAGTTTTTCTGCCAAGTTTCATCTTTACCTCACTTTAAATGATTTTTTGTGCTTAATTATTGAAACAATATTTATATATATAATACTATTATAAATATTCCTATAAGAATTATAACATTATATATAAAAAAAGTCAAACAGAAAATTAATTATGACTTTTTAGAAAAAAAAGATTAAAATAAAAGATTGTTATGGCTTTAAAATTTTAATTTCGCAGTTTTCAATTTCTTCAACTTTGTCGTTTATGCCCAAGTTTGAGTTGTATCTTTTTAACATTTTCCAAACACCACTGTGTGATACGATTAAGATATTTTGATTACTGTCTTCAATAGATTTATAAAATTCAATATTACGATTGTAAAGGTCTTGAAAACTTTCTGCTCCATACTTATAAGGATTATTCATAAAGTCCTCAATTTCCTCTTTTGTTGCATCACTATATTTTCTTCCTGTTGCACTTCCAGCATTTTGCTCTTTTATTCTATCTTCTAAAATAATATCAACTTTATGAAACTTGTTTATCTCCTCGCTTGTCCTATATGCTCGTTTAAGTGGAGATGAATATATTACTTCAATTTTAATGTCTTTTAACTTATTTGCAGTGATTAATGCCTGTCTAAGTCCCTCATCGTTCAGAGGACTGTCAAGTTGACCTTGTATTATGCCATTAACATTACTATCAGTTTGCCCATGTCTTACAAAATAAATCATTTTTACCTCTTTATTTACATTTTAAATTTGAAAAAACGTTTTTATAAAACAATTTTTTATATTTTATATATTTTTATATGTTAAAAATTTTAATTATCAGATAATCGTTTATTTAATTCATATTTTAATTATCCGAAAATATCCCAACAAGAGTTAAAACTGCTGTTGTTGCGGTATCACATCTTAAAATTCTTTTTCCTAAACTAAAAGATTTACCGCCTTTTTTTATAATTATATTTGCCTCTTTTTCACTAAATCCACCCTCATTGCCTACGATTACAGCAATTTTTTCAATGTTTTTTACCCAATTTATATCAAATTTTTGTGATTTTTCATGTTCATTTGCAAAAATTACAGCATCATAGTCAGATAGCAAGTCTATCATTTTATCAAAGTCGATTAGTTCATGAACAGTTACAAGTTTTGACCTTTCACATTGCTTGCAGGCGGTCATTACCTGAGTCTCTACTCGCTCTCTTTTAAAATTCTTTATCATAGTATAATCGCTAGTAAAAAAATATATATCATTTACTCCGAGTTCTATTGATTTTGGAAGAATTTGATCAAAATAATCTTTTTTAGGCATCATTTGAAACAAAGTAATTTTCTTTTTAGGTAGAGCAGGGCAGATAGAATAATTATCTATTTGTAATAAGCAGTTATCCTTATTCATTTTATAAATAGTACAATAATAATCGTATTCGTCGTTTATCGAGGCGATTATCTTATCTCCCTCATTCATTCGTAATACTTTTTTAAGATGATAAAATTCGTTATCTTCAATAACTATTTTTTCTCCTTCCTTCTTTCCAAAAAATCTTCTCATATAATCTCCTAAAACCACTATAAATTATAACATATTTCTTTCTATTTACAAAATCCACAGCGTTTAATCTGTGGATTTTTTGATTATTTGCATCTATTTAACATGTATCCTGCATAGAAGAAAAGTAAATTTTGTGGCAAACAACGGTTTTGAGGACAAGGTTGCGCACACCTTGGCGGACAGCCACAGTTATCTGGATAAGGGCAGGGGCAATTGAATTGTGGACAACTTGTCTGCCAACTGCCATAGCAGGAGGATGGACATCTACATAGGTCTACAAAACTGCCCATTCTATAATTGGTATTTATTATCATAATACCTCCTTTTAAGTAAAAAAGATAGAAAGTGTTAAAATATAATTCTAAAAAACTGAAATTAAAAATAAATTAATCTATGAAAGAGTTGTCAGTTGTTTTTGCGATAATAGGAACAGTTATAGGTTCAGGATTTATTAGTGGTAAAGAGATAGCGGTTTTCTTTGCAAGGTTTGGGCTTTGGTCTCTTCCAGCGATAGTTTTAATATTTTTTCTATTTTGGTTATTATTTTATTTTCTGCTATTAAAAGGGGATAAAATACTAAAAAAACTAAAAAAATCAAAGATATTTTTTGTTTTAAGTATTTTTTTATCAGTTATTTTTACCTCAGCAATGTTTGCAGGGATAGGCAATCTTTTAAATTTTGATAGCGAAATTATAAATTTATCCATATTTGTAATTATATTTATATTTTGCACCTTTATTTTTAAATATGGACTATCCGCATTAAACAAAATCAACTTTGTTATTGTTCCCATAATGCTTATAATCTTTTTATGCCTTCTTTCTAATAAAACTTCATTTTCTCAGCCTACTAACAATGGTGCAGATGGTTTTTTAGCAATTTTTTATGCTATTTTATATGTTGTTCTTAACACTTCAAATGGCTGTGTAATGATTGCTGGATTATCGAAAGGGCTAACTAGCAAGCAAAAAGCACGAGCAAGTTTTATTTCTTCACTCGTGCTTGTGCTATTGCTGTTGTTTATTAATATTGTTTTATTACAACATCCGTCATTGATATCCTTGGATATGCCACTACTTTCTTTATTTAGTGGTTGGCAAAAAGCACTTCTGAATATTATAGTTTTTATAGGTTGTCTTACTACTTTATTTTCGCTTATTTTTTCGTCGTCTTTGACGTTAAGAGGGCTGTGCAATAATGATTTTTTAATTTTTTTTATAAGCATTGTAGTGCCAACCTTAATAAGTTTAGTGGGATTTGGTGTAATTGTTACCTATTTATATCCTCTTGCTAGTATTGTTGGAATATTTTTACTTCTAGACATACTACTTGATAAACGTTAGTTATTTATAGTTTAATATTTTAAATTATTATATTTTTGTTTATCTTTTATATTTCTTTTCCAGTGGGCTAACCAAAAGATACATCACTGCGGCAAGAATACAAAGTAGGGTTATACTAGCCATAACAATATCGAGTTTTAATATCTGACTTCCATAGTTTATCAGGTACCCAAGACCTGCTTTGCTAGAAAGGTATTCGCCCATTACTGTTCCTACCCAACTCATTCCAACATTAATTTTCAATACAGATGTAAATTCAGGTATTGAATTAGGCAAAATAAGTTTAAATAGAATTTGAAATTTATTTGCGTGCATTGATTTCATAAGCAGTATTTTATCACTATCACATGAAATGAATGCGTTAAGCATGGATATAGTGGTGATTACTATGCAAATAAGCACACACATTACAACAGTCGCCCACGTTCCAGAGCCAACCCAAAAAATAATCATAGGACCAAGAGCAATTTTTGGCAAACTATTTAAAACGATAAGATAAGGTTCCATTATGCGTCTAATTTTTTCGCTCCACCAAAGAATAATTGCAATAATTGTTCCAAGTAAGGTTGCTATAATAAAACCGATTATTGTTTCATATAGAGATGTCCATATGTGAATCCAAAGGTTTCCCTCATTTGCAAGATCAATTATTGTTGATACAATTCTAGATGGACTTGAAAAGAAAAAGGGATCAATAACACCATTATCAGCAAGTAGTTGCCAAATTCCAAGAAATAGCACGAACAAAGCAATCTGCCAAAACAAGACTAAAATTTTATCTTTTTTTATTCTTTTAAGATATTGCTTGCGGGCTTTTGAGTAGGATATAATTTTATTTTTGTTTTTGCGTTTCATTAGACAAGATTTCTCCAAATCATCTCAAAATATTTGCCAAACTCTTTATCCTCTCGCTTTGCAAGTGGAGTCTGCCCATGAAATGAAATCTTGATTACCTCTTTAACAGTTGCCGGTCTTTTAGTTAAAATAATTATCTTATCAGACATGCTTAATGCCTCTGATATATCATGGGTAACTAAAAGGGCGGTTTTTTGTTCGCTTTTTATAATGTCATATACGTCATCACAAACCTTTAATCTTGTTTGAAAGTCAAGAGCAGAGAAAGGTTCGTCAAGAAGTAATAGTTCAGGTTCAAGCACAAGAGTGCGAATAAGTGCAACTCTTTGACGCATCCCTCCACTTAACTGGCGTGGTTTTTTGTTTTTAAAGTTGTAGAGATCGTACTTTTTCAAAAGTTGCTCGGCAAAAGCAAGTTTCTCAGGATCTTTATCTTTTTTTTGGATTTCAAGTCCAATAGTTATATTTTGCCATATGGTTCGCCATTCGAATAGGTGGTCTCGTTGAAACATATATCCAATTCTTCCATCATTTTTTGTAATTGGTTTACCATTTAAAATAATTTCACCCTCAGAAGCAAAGAGAAGCCCTGCGATCAGTGAAAGGATGGTGGTTTTACCACAACCGCTAGGACCGACTATTGAGGTAAACTCTTTTTCATTTATAGAAAAAGAAACATCGTCAAGAGCCTTTATCTCATTTTCTTTTGTTTGGTAAAAATATTTAACATTTTTGAATTCTAGAAAAGACTTCATTTGTAAGACCTCTACATTATCAGTTTAGCGAAATAAAAAAATATTGTTACTTTTTTTCAAAAAAAGTGTCATTTACTATTGAAAATCGCACATTTGAGAGTTTATAATCTTGCCAAGGTTGCTAAAAGGAGCGAAAGTGGAAGAGGACAAGATTAGACAGGCATTGCTTAAAAAAGCGCTAGGCTATGAAATAGATGAGGTCGTTTCAGAGTATAACCTTGATCAAGGTGGACAAGAGATTTTATCTAAAAAGAAGGTAACAAAAAAGCATTATGCACCAGACATCTCTGCGGCAAAATTACTTTTAGAACGATTTTATAGAACCTATGAAGACAAAGTGCTTTCTATGAGCGATGAGGAACTAGAAAGAGAACAGGAGCGACTTGAAGAACTTTTAAAAAAGGGGGAGAATGATGGAGATTCATGAATGTAAACACTTTGTCAAATGCGACTTTTATGGTTGCAACAATTTGGCAAAGTATAGTTTTTCCACAAAGGGCATTATTAAACGAGACCTATGTTTTTGTGAAGAATGTCTTAAAGGAATGTATCAGGAAATTGCAAAATTGCAAATTCCAAAGGGAATAGAAAGCCCTTTTAAACTAAATAAAAAGACGAGGAAGGTATTATGAAGAAAGAAAACGAGCAAGACAAAATAGTCAAAGAGGTTATAGATGACTTTAAAAGAAGAGCAGAAGAGCGAAAGAGTTTTGACCTTATTTGGCAGATAAACATGAATTTTTTAATGGGCAATCAATATTGTAATATTGGCTATGGCGGAAAAATTGAGGAAAGCGATAGACAATTTTTCTGGCAAGAACGAGAGGTTTATAATCACATTGCACCTATCTATGATATAAGATTTGCAAAACTATCAAGAATTAAACCTGATATAAATGTCATTCCAGCAACCAATGACGAAAGGGATAAGCAAAGTGCAAAGGTCTCAAAAAAGATTTATAAATCTCTAAAAAATAAACTTAGTATTGATGAAAAAGTCTGTCAGGCAATAAAGTGGTCAGAAGTTTGTGGCAGTGTATTTTATAAGTTGAATTGGAATTCTAATTTAGGGCAACTTGTTGGAATAGATGAGAAGGGAGAAAAGATTAAAAGCGGTGAGGTTGAACTCAGCGTGGTAAGTCCTTTTGAAATTTATCCAGACTCGACAACTTGTGAAAGTTTGAAAGAGTGTCAAAGCCTTATTCATGCAAAGGCATTTACAACAACGCAAATAAAAAGTATGTATAACGTTGAGGTAAAAGGTGAGAGAATAAACACCTTTTCACTAGACAATGTTTCCGTTGGTGTTGGAGGTCTAGGCTTTAATGGTACTGTACCAAAAATCATAGAAACTGTAAAAGATGATAGTGCTATTGTAATTGAAAGATATGTTAGACCTAACTACGAGTATCCAAATGGTAGACTTACAATTGTGGCAGGAGATAAACTTGTCTATGACGGACAACTGCCATATCAATGCGGAGAAGATAGGGAAAGGGATTTTCCTTTTATTAGACAGACAAGTATAGAAGAACCAGGATGTTTTTGGGGAACTAGTATAATAGAGAGACTAGTGCCTGTACAAAGAGCATTCAATGCAGTTAAAAATAGAAAACATGAGTTTATCAATAGACTCTCTCTCGGAGTGCTGAGTGTTGAAGATGGCTCAGTTGACCTTGACAACCTTGAAGATGAGGGCTTATGTCCAGGCAAAGTTCTTGTATATAGACAGGGTGCAAATGAGCCAAAATATTTACAAGGCGAGGCACTGCCAACAGGACTAAGTGATGAGGAAGAAAACCTGCTTGATGAATTTAATAAGATAAGTGGTGTAAATGATCTATTGAGTGCAAACACCGTGTCTACAAACATAAGTGGAAATGCACTTGAACTTTTAATCTCACAGGATGAAACAAGACTCAATGCTTCTATTGAAAGTATAAAGAGTGCTTGTAAAGAGATTGCAAAGAAAATTTTAAGACTATATAAACAATATGCGCTATTTCCAAGACTAGCAAAGATTATAGGAGAGAATGGACAAATTGAAATGTTCTATTTCTCATCCTCTGACCTGTCTAGTGATGACATAGAACTTGAAAATCAAACTGATGGTACTCAAACGTTAACTCAAAGAAGAGAGATGATTTTCTCTTTGTTAGAAAGGGGACTGCTGTATGACGAAAATGGCAATCTAACAAATAGAATGAAATGCAAGATTTTAGAAATGTTAGGTCTTGGAATTTGGGAAAATGCACAGGATATAAACGAGTTACATCTTAAACGCTCAGACAATGAAAATTTAAAGATTTTAAGTGGAGAAGTAGTATCTGTAAGTGAGATTGATGATGATAGATTGCATCTCAACTCTCATATAGCATTTATGCTTGGCGAAGATTATGAAAAGGCAAAAGAAAAAAATAATAAAATAGAAAAGATATTTTTAGAGCATATTCGTGCTCATAAGAAAAATGTGGAGGGATAATATGGAAGAATTACAACGAGAACAACCAACAGTGGAACCAGTCGATACTTTAAACAAAGTGGATGAGAAAGGGGCTGTGAGTGATGTTGGCTCTCAGGGGCAACTTGGTAAATTTAAGGACGCAAAAGCACTACTTAATGCTTATAACAATCTTGAAGCAGAGTTTACCAGGAAATGCCAACTTTTGAAGTCATTGCAAAAAGATAAAATTGATGAGGAAAATTTAACAAAAAAAGAGGAAGATTTCGGCAAATTAGATGAAAACAACGAAAAAACAGAGAAAAACATTGAAAATAATGTCGAAAATGCTGAATTATCTAAAAATGAAGAATTTAATGGAGACAATAATCAACAAGATTACCTCCAAAAACTAAATCAATTCCTTAATGAGAATGAACTTGCAAAAGACTATGCCGACGAGATAAAGTCTTATCTTGAAGGCAAACGGATAAATAATCCGTATGAGGACGCTTGGGCAAATATTGTACTTAATCATATAAAAGTAAATAAAAGCGATCCTTTAATCAGTCAATATGTACTATCTAGCGAAGAGGTAAAAAATAAGATAATAGAAAACTATCTAAGCGAACTGAAAAATCAAAAACCACCACATATCATGTCAGCACAAGGCGGTCAGAGGGTGTCAGGGGTACTCCCTGACAGCCCAAAGACACTTGCTGAGGCTAAGAAAATAGTAAATAATATGTTTAGTTAATAAATTTAAAGAATTTTTAATAAAAAACATAAAAATATGTGAGATTTTGATAAAAAAGTGCATATTTTAAAAATTAAAAATAAAAAAGGAGTAAAAAATGGTAACATTACAAACTGCTGAAAGTGCTTTGAAAAATGTTTATTTAGGTGTAGTTGCAAATCAACTTAACGTGAATGCAAACCCACTTTTAGCGAAAATTAAACATTCAAGTAAAGACGTTTGGGGTAAAGAAGTAAGAAAATTAGCCCCATTTGGTATTAATGGAGGAATTGGTGCAGGAAGTGAGGAAGGTGCTCTTCCAACCTCTTCTGGAAATGGCTACGTTCAATTTGTGGCAGACCTTAAAAACCTCTATGGAAAGATTGAAATATCTGATAAAGCAATCAGAGCATCCGCTAATAATATAGGTGCTTTTGTAAATCTATTGTCAGATGAAATGGAAGGACTTGTAAAAGCAAGTTCATTCAATTTAGGAAGAATGCTTTATGGTGATGGCACAGGACTACTTGCAACTGCAAGTTCTCAAAGTGGAACAACTGTAACTTGCGATAAAGTAAACAACTTGATCGAAGGTATGCTTATTGACGTATACAACGGAGCAAGCAAGGTAAATACTTCACCGCTTAAAATTACCTATGTTGATAGAGTAAATAAACAATTTAATTATGAGACAAGTTCGGCTGTAACAATTTCAAACGGATATAAATTTTATGTACAAGGTTCAAAAGATTTTGAAATCTCAGGACTTGGCAAGATTTTTGACTCAACTCAAACTTCAATTTATGGAGTTAGCAAGACTGATTATCCATGGCTTAAACCTTATGTAAGTTCAACTTCTACTGAAATTTCTGATATCCTTATTCAACAGGCAGTTGACTTCCTTGATATGAATGTTGATTCTAAGATAAACTTTATTACTTGTTCAAGTCAAGTAAGAAGAGCATATCAAGAATATCTCGGTGCTTATAGAAGAAATATCGACATTACCGAACTTGAAGGTGGCTACAAGACTATCACACATAATGGTATACCAGTTGTTGCTGATAGATTTGTTGATGATGACACTATGTATTTACTTAACACTGATGACTTTACCATCCATGAACTTTGCGACTGGAAATGGCTTGAAGGTGAGGATGGAAGAATCTTGAAACAAAACCAAGGTTATCCAACTTATAGTGCTACTCTTGTTAAGTATGCTGAACTTATTTGCGACAAACCATGCGGACAGGCAAAAATATCTGGAATTAAATCAACAGTTACAAATCCATTTACAAGTAACGTTACAGTAAATACTGGAAGCGAAGAATAAGAATAGAAAAAGGCAAAAAAACAAATTTTTGCCTTTTTTATCTATTTTGGAGGTTATTTTGAAAAATTATCTAGAAATAAGAGACGATGTTTATTATATTTGTCAAAGACTAAAAGAAATTGATATGTCATATTTTGTGTTGTTTAATTTATCAAATAAAAAATATGAAATTCATTCGTCAGAGCAAAAGGACAGTTATTGTTTTACTATTCCTTTTGACTTGCTAGATGAGAGGACAATATCTTACGCCTTAAAGACGAGAAGTGATAGGCGTGATAAAATAATCGAAGAAATAGAGAAAAACAATATGGAAAATTATAATAAAATGATAAAAGAACAAGTAAACTTGTTAAAGGAGGCATTATGTCAGTAAAAGATATAATAATACTTGCCTGTGATTTTACAGAAAATAAAGAGTTAGGGAAGGCGCTTGAATCCAATACGGCTTTGACAGATGAACAAAACGAGATTGTATCAGAACTTGAAAAGTGTTTTAATTTAGTCAATAATGAGGTTGCAAGTGAGTATTTCCCAATATTAAAATGCGAAAACGTTAAACCGATAAATTTTAAGGTCTCACTATCATCTTTGTCTAGTCCAGTACTGCGAGTAGTCAGTGTACAAGATAGTCAATGTAGAAAGGTTAAATTTAAAGTCTACGATAATTATCTTATGGCATTTGCAAATGATGTAAACGTAATCTATCAGTCATTGCCAAATGACCTCTCAATTAATGATGATTTTTATACTACAATACCTAATAGGGTTTATGCCTATGGTGTAGCAAGAGAATATTATTTTCTACATACGCTTTTTGATGAGGCGGATATTTGGGAAGAGCGTTTTAAGGATGTACTATCAATTTTGCAAGGCAGACGCAGTGAGGTGCGTATACCTCAAAGGAGATTTTTATAATGTTTTACAGAAATACATTAAAAACGCTCTCTACAAAAGAAAAGGAAATTGAGTATTCTCTATTTGATAAAAATCCAATAGATACTAGTGATGATAGACAGGATATAACAAGTGGAATTAGTACCTATAATTTTATTACAGAAAGTGGAGCATTAAAGACAGGGTATGGATTTGAAGAACTCAAAATGCCAACCTCTCGTACAGAACTTGACAATGAAACTGATATTGTTTTTAGGGGTGAGGAAATTTACTCAATATGGTCAATGAAGTGGTATGATAGTCAAAATGATAGAAATAATTATTATCTATTTTACTACAATGATGAGGGATACATCTGTTATGATAACTTATTTAATATAAGATATGCCTCTTATGTTGTGCTAAATGATTTTACAGAAGTCCCTTATGCTTTATATTATAGGATAGATGGTGAAGACTTATTGTTGTTTTTTGGTGAGGGTGAGAATTTGCTTGTCGTGAGTGATGGTGAAGAAAACACAATCAGCAGTGCTCCGATAATAAAATCTTGTTGTTCTCATTATGGGAAACTTTTTGCCATTACCGCTTCACCAGATAGTCAACTTGTGTATAGTGAGGATGTTGATGTAACCTCTTGGACTGATGAAAAGACTAAAAATTTAGACTTTACTGACGAGAGAGGTTGTCTTAATAAAATCATTTCCTTTAATGATTATGTCTATGTATTCCGTGATTATGGGATAACACAACTTTCAATCTATGGTTCGGATGAAGAATTTTCTATCAGCCATTTATACCTTTCTGATAGTTATATTTATCCTAATACTATCACTCAAAGTGGAGATAATGTATATTTTTTAGAAAGAAACTCTCTTAAATATTTCAATGGTTCTTCTGTACGAGAACTTAAACTTGATTGTAAAAATCTACTTTCAAAAACACAGCCAAGCCCACAAGCAACCTGTTTTGAAGGCAAGATTTATCTTGCGTGCAGATGTAACTATGGTGATGACGAGACGGTTGGATGTGAATCTTACAGCGAAGGCTATATAAATAATACTCTTCTTGTCTATGATATAGAAAATGAGCGAGTTGAAATTTTAAGGGGAGTTGATATAAACAAACTACTTCCATTAAACAACCCTTTAAAGTCAAAACTTATAGCGTGTTTTAACAATGAGCATATAGGTAAAATAGGAGAAATCACGCATGACGGAAAAATATTCGGTAATGCAATGCCTGCATTGTGGCAAAGTGTAAAGACAGATTTAGGTTATCATGGAAAAAAGAAAAGGATTAAGTACTTTACCATAAAGACAGAGGCAGATGCGGTAGTAACATTGTCAAGTGAAAAAATGACAAAACAATTTCAGATAAATGGTAAGGATTATATACAAAAAATACCAACATTTGTATTAGGCAATGAGTTTAGTGTTAAGATAACCTCTTCTGGAAATGCAAATATAAGCAATTTTGTATTGGTGGCAAATGTTAAAGAATGAAAATTACATATAAAAATAAAATGAAACTGATTAAAAGAGAGTATATTTTACATGAAGAAAATATTTTCCAAGACGTTCTAAACATAGAAAATAAGGAGAATATCAAATGGATTTCTGGTCAGAATTTTTGAAAAGTGTAGTTAGTTACGGCGTATTTGCAATGCTCTTTGTATTTTTATTTTTCTATCAACTAAAAGATAGTGCAAAAAGGGAAGAGGGATATCGTGAAACGATTGAGGCTCTTGCTGATAGTTTGCAAGTTATGAATGATGTAAAAGAGCAGGTTGAGAGACTCGTTGACCTTATGGAAAGGAGGGAAAATGAAGAATAGATTTAAGTCATATAGTTTTTGGACTGCCCTTGCTGGTGCAGTTGTCGTTCTTTTAAATGCTCTTGGTGATTGTTTTGGCTTTTCGGTGGATAATGATCTCGTGAAAGGGCTTATTATGGCAGTTGCAGGTGTCTTAGTCGTACTTGGAATAGTAACAATGCCAAATAATGATGATAGCACAGGTCAAGATAAAGTTGAAGAGAATAAAGATGAAGAAACAACTGATGACAAAAATGAGGGTAGCGACAAAACTAGTGATAATTAAATATTAATTAAAACACTTGCCTAGCAATATTCTTTGAGATGACATATATAAAATTTTATTGTCATTTCTTTTGCTAGGTAGGTGTTTTTTTATAAAATTTTTTAATTTTTGTAAAAATATGATTGAATTTTATAAAATTTATGATATAATATTGGCATAAGGTGAAATATGAAAGATGAGGAACTTTTAAAATCAACTAAAAAACCATATGCTTTGAAATTTTTAAACAAAAAAACTATTGGCAGTGTTGTATTAGGAATAGCAGTCGGTTCTGCTTTTGCTTTTGGTGGGTGCGATATGGCTAGTGTGGCATCTGAGCAAGATGATATAAATCAAGACAATGATACAATTGTGATACCTGGCGACGAGGATGAGACAGATAACGATAATCCAATTGAAGAAGAACCTGAACCAGAACCTGAACCAGAGCCTGAGCCAGAACCTGAGCCAGAACCAGAACCTGATATAGTCCCAAAAAATGTTAGTGAATTGTTTGCAAGTAGCAGTGATAAGTACAGGTCTATTGTTGCAGACACATTAAACGAATATCTCAGTGAAAATATGATTTTTAGAGCATTAGACGAAGCAGAGTATGACATGAATAACGTTGAAGACGTGAAATGGGAAATCAATGATGATGGTAGCGGTAATATTGAAAATATAAGGATGTTCTTCTTTTACAACTTTACAGATACAACAAAGACATATTTCGTGCAAAATGTACAGCCAAAGATTGATATCACCCTAGATAACTTAATTAATCCTAGTGCAGAAACTTTAAATCAAACGTTTGACGCCGATTTCTATTTTGGTGCGAAATACACAGTAGATTATAGTTTTGACTTTGACCCATCTGTGCAAGAGGAGAGAGAGGAATTAAAAAATTCAGTAAATGAAAAAGTGCTAAATGACGGCAATATGTTAATTACCGATAATATTACATATTCTGCATTGAAAGATGAGGGAACAAGGTTTACGCCTGCACTAGATGGTTTATCGAGAGAAATTACAATATGTAATATTACAGAAAATGGTTATGAAGAATATCATATAAGAATTAAGGAAAATACAGAAGATAATAGCGATACTGCTTTGATTGAGAATTTAAATGAAGGAAATTATGTATTTATTCCGTATGGGCATAGGTCTAATTCTTTCTCAAATCAATTTATTGAAACAGATGAATTTAGCAAAAATAACGAAGAAAACAGTGAAATCGTGGCAACAAACTATAAATTCGTTGCAATAAATGATAAAAATGAAGAGGAAGAGTACGAGTTGTAAACTAACACAGAAAAGACATAAAAATATTTAATAGTTTAAAAGGGCGAGAAAATCGTCCTTTTTTGCTAAAAATAAGATAAAAAGTTGATTTTTATAGCAAATAGGGTTAAAATAGAATTATGACGAAGAAGAGTGGAATATTTTTTAAAATTTTTGCAGTTTGCATGATAATATGCTTTGCCTTTTTGGGAGTAGGTTGCATGGGACAGCCAGGCGATGCAGGTGGCGACCTTGATGGTGATGATATAATAGGCGATGCCTCAGCGTTAAATTTATATGGGACAAAGGTTCTATATAGACCAGACGATTATGACTATAATGTAGGCTCTGGTGCACAAAATGGTGAGGTAAATGATTATTATGGACAGTTTGCTTATTACATTTTGCGTGATCTATTTAATATGTATGCTTTAACAGATGAGAATTTAGTATTAGGAAGCGTTGATGGCGAAAGTGGAAGATTGCCAGATTTTGAAGAGTCAAACATTGCCTATCTTTACGATAGCAATAGATATAAAGTAGATACAATAGGCTATGTAACTAATGCGGTTATTATTGGCGACGATGAAAGTCAAACTCAAACTGAACTTGAAAATCCTTTTTATGTAGTTGGTGCAGACCTTTCTGTTAAGTGGAATTGGACAATAGAGGCGGATACAGCCGAAGAAAATTTAAAAGCTTTTATCTATGCTGATACTACTCAAAGTGGTGTAACACCAGTTCAACAAGATGATCATGTATATGTCAATGTAGGGCAATCGCCATCACAGGCAATAGAACAATATTACACATCCGAAGAAAACTTTGCTATTTCTACATATCAAGAATTATTTCTCTCGACGAGTGATCCGACTGATTATGAAAACTATTCAGACCTTGTTAAAGCACTCGAATATGTTATCTATTGCTATGCGGTAGATTATGATGATTTTGATGCGGTAACAGTAGAATATGATGATGAGTCCATCACGGTGCAAATAGGCGACTTCGAAAGTGTAGATGAGGCATTACAAGAGGCAAAAGATAGATTTACAGTTTTAGGTTCTTATGTAGGGCTTGTAGATAGACAAATCACAAAAATACAAAATTGGGTATTAAATAATATTATTGGCGATAATGCTCTCAATGATGACGACCTTTTTTCATCCTATCAAAATGTTACCGTATACATGAATGAAAGTGGAGAAATTTTAGGATATAATTTCAATGATTCGAACACTTCATCATCACATAGCGTGCTGGGTCGAGATTATCAAACTGCGGTTGAAAACATCATCTCGGGTGTAAGTCAATATGTCTTAATTGGCGACGGCGTTACAATAGACCAAAGATTTTTAGCCTCCGAGATGGCGGAATATGTTGGAGATATGTTCTTAATAGCAGATGATACAAATTTTCCAGCAGAGTCTACCTTGCCAACTCATATTCCAGCACAAGAATATCAGTCAGCAGTAATCATGCCAAGAGAGAGTTTGGATATGTATGGACTTGTAATAGCGTTAAAATATGATGCCGACCTTGATGGGACAGAGGAAGGGGTCTATGACAGAGATAGGTATATTGAAATTATAGTCGATATAAACTATTACGACTCATCCACTCAGACAAGACAGGTGCTTGCTTCAAGGCAGGTAAAAGTATATGATGGACCTTATGATATAAATTATTTAAACGATGGTTCAGGCGAATCGGGTGATGGAACGACTGCACCAGTTGATCATACAAGTGCTTTGATGTTCGATTTTGAGGAAGCGATTCATGTAGGGCAATTCTCAACAGATATAGGTGGCGGTATTCTTATGACTGATGTAGGAACTGTCGGCAACTATGAGGGAGAGCCATTTATTTCAACAAATCCTCTTGTCCTTGTAGGAACAAACGACGCTCGAAGATATTATGAAATAGTGGAATATGGCACAAACCCAGAATATGATACCGACGAACTTGACCCAGGCAAGACCTATCTATCTGGCAGGCTTAATAGTGAGATGTTCGCAGAAAATAATGGCAGTGATTATATTGAAATAACATATAAAGTAATTAAAGACGCAGGCGATATGGATACAAATTATAAGTTCTACACAGGTATAGCATTAGTATTTTAGTAATTTTAAAAGGGCAATAATACTTTTATTGTCCTTTTATTTATTATTCATTATTATTTAATGGGAGAGATTTTTCATCAATAAGATATTGAATTTTAAAATTTTACATAAAATAACTAAAAAATATTGTAAAATAATGTCTAATTTGCTAAAATATTGTAGTGAAAAACACAAGATTTTTAAATTTTCGTTATATTTTTTATCCGTTTTTAGCCTTTTTATTTGGTATTATTGTTGCAAGAGGGATGTACTCGGGCGATATAGAGACTTTTCTAGTTGTAATCGCTCTTCTTTTTGGGGTAGGTATTATATTAATCATCAAGAAAAAGTACAAAATCATGGCACTCTTGTTTGCCTTTTTCTTTGTAGGTAACGGCTTCTACTTTTTGGGTGAATTAACCTATTCTGTTAAATCATATGAGGGAGAGGTTTCTATTGTTGGAAGGGTAAGTGATAACTTTGAAGAGAATGACTACTATTATGTAGTAATACTTGACAATGTAACTATTAATGGTGAGAGTGCAAAGAATATTAAGGCAAATTTTTCAAAAGGTGAACAGGAGATAAAGGTTGGCGACATATTAGCATTTGAAAGCGAGGTGTCAGAGGAGTCTCTTTTTACCCTTGGCTACCTAAATTCAAGTTTTTATCGGCAAAATGTGGGCTATACTTTATCGGCTAGCACCTCAGATATCGTGGTAAGCCCAGGCTATACAAATATAGACGAAGAGGTTAGGTTGGCAATAAAAGACCTCATCTATTCTAGACTTAGCGAGGATAACGCCTCAATTGCTTATGCAGTGCTTTTTGGCGACCAGTCAGGGATAAGTTTTGAGGTGAACGAGGCATACAGAAATTCAGGAATTATTCATATCATAGCGGTTAGTGGATTCAATGTAGGTTTCCTTATTGCAATTCTTTACAATCTTTTTAGTCATTCAAAGAAGAAACGACTTGTAAGTTTTATAGTAACAACTTGTATTATCATTGTCTACGCCTATTTTTGTGGGTTTGCACCCTCAGTTGTTCGAGCGAGCATAATGGGTATAGTCTCTATGTCCGCTCAAATTTTCGGCAGGCGATATGACGCATTAAATTCGCTAGGATTGTCTGGCTTTATCATCCTGCTTTTAAATCCATTAACCGCTTTCGATGTTGGCTTTTTAATGTCAGTATTTTGTGTGATAGGTATAGTAACTTTAAGCCCTATGCTTGTAAAACTCTTTAATAAGTTTATGCCAAAGGCTATTGCCTCATATATAGCAGTATCATTCTCTGCTCAAATTGCAATCTTGCCATTTTTAGCAAGTTTTGGTTCTACCTACAATCTGCTTTCATTCATAATCAACCTTTTTGTTGTGCCTCTCTTTGCTATTATGTATCCATATCTATTCTTTATATCTTTTTTATCTTTAATTCTTCCTTTCCTCAGCGTACTGCTAGTGCCTGTCGATTGGCTGTTGTCTGCTTGCTACTTTATTGCCACTATTTTCTCAACCTCCTCACTACAAGTAAGACTGTCGCCGATAAGTATCGCTGGTTGTTCAATTTTCTTCTTACTCATATTTGCTGTTGGTAGTTTGGTGCTCTCAAAACCGACAAATAAATTTTTGATGTCATCCCTTTTAGTTCTGCTTTGCATTTTCTCCTTTGGCTTTTCCTATATGTCAAATAATCTATCTTCTTCGGTTGTTTATCTAAACTCATATGGACAAGAGAGCGTCCTGCTTGTTAGTCAGAGCGGTCAAAGCATGCTTGTCGGCAATAACTATATACTCTCTCGCTTTACAAATAACTATAATCTTGACAAGATTAATATCTATCTCTCCTTTGAAGATTTGACGGAGGATGACGTTGAAGAACTTGAAGAGTTTGGCTTTTCCTATTATGTCTCCACCTCGGGAGATAGATTTCAAGATGAAATAAGAGTGGTTGACACTGACTCTACAATTGAGGCAGGTGATTTCAATTTTTGCTATGTCTCAGTTGAGGGTAAGGTGTTCGGCGTGGTAATATCTTTTGACCAAACCTCTGTTTTTGTTGCAAGTGGGGAAGAAATAGATTATAATAATATAGAATTATATCAAGATTGTTTGGATAGGCTAGAAATAGATATAGCATTTCTTGGAGAAAATTATTCGCTTGCAGATGATAACTTTGTCTCGGTCGGCTTTTCTAAAAACAGCCAGACAAGTTATAACTTTTCAGACGATGGAAATTTACTCTTCGATATTGATGGTTCTGTTGTGGTTAGGAGGATAGATTGAAAACTTTAAAGTCAAGGTTAAAAGAAGGATTAAAAAATTGTTATCTGCTTGAAGGGGATGACTACTATCTTTACGATAGGGCTTTTTCTATGATTAAAAATAGATGTAACCTTATTTTCCCTGACTTTGATTATATAAAATTTGACGACGAAAACTTTTCCATGCAGTCTCTTGTTGACAGCAGTGAGGTTTTGCCTCTTGGCAACTATAAACTTATCACAGTAAAAAATGTGTCTAAAATAAGTGAAAATGATAAGAAAATTCTTCTTTCCTACCTTGATAATCCAACACCTACGACTATCATTGTGATATTTGACTTTGCCGGTAAGTTCAATTTTGCAAAAAATAAGACTGAATTTGTAGATTGTTCAAGATTTGATAAAAAATTAGGTCAAGCAGTGGTGGTAAATGAACTTACACGCCTTGGCAAACAGATAAGCGGAGAGGCACTTGATACACTATGGGATTATTGTAATGGCTACCTCACTCGTATAAATAATGAAATTTATAAACTTGCCTACTATGATTTAAATGACCCCCTTATAACTAAAAAACTCGTTGAAAATATGGTAACTAAGGACAATGAGTTTGTTATATATGAACTCACGGACGCACTCTCTCAAAAGAAAGGGGATAGGGCACTGCAAATTATAGATGCCCTCTCAAAAGAACAGGGTATTCTCGGTCTTATCACAAATCATTTTAGACGCCTTTTCTTCATCTCTACCGCCGAAATGTCCGATAGTCAACTTGCCTCTCTTCTCAACGTCAAAGAATACGCAATCTCAAAACAACGTCAGCAGGTTAAAAATTTCTCTAAAATGCAACTCAAAAAGATTTATTCTCTGCTAGAAAAAGTAGACTATAACATAAAAAGTGGTGCAATGTTACAGGAAAATGCTTTGTTTTACTTAATTATGAATATTCTCTATGTTTAATTTTTGTGTTAAAAAAATGCTAATATAGTTGTTTTAACTTGGTCTTTCTAGTTTTTGTATAAAATTTTTGGTCTTGTCTGTTGAACGTTTGCAAAAGTTGTCTGCCTAAAATTTTGTGTTTCTATGTATAAATGAATTTTTTTTGCAAAAAATAGTCTTAGGTAAAACGACTACATAAAAAACAATGTAAAATTCATTGAAAATGCTCGTTTTAATGGGTCTTTTATAGGTTTACATTTATAAGTCGTTAAGGCCACAAAAAAAACCTTAATTTCTCTTGCATAAAGGCGACTAAAAGGCGGAGAATATGGCAAAGTCGATAAATATTTAAAAAAAATTAATTTTTTTTATAAATATTAATAATTTATTTGACAAATTATGTCATAAAAGGTTAAAATAAGGTCAGTAAAAGGAGGAATATTATGTCGTTAAAAGCAAAATTGGTTTCAGCAATTGCCGCATTCTGTTTGGTTCTCGCATTGATGATCGTTGGTATCTTCGCTGCAACGCAAGCAACTATCAACATGAGTGGTTCTATTTCATTTACAACAGATAGTATTTATGCAGATATTGCATATACTGTAACTGGAAATTCTACCACAATAAAAGGAGAATCGGATACAATTGATTCGGATTATACAAGCCCAACAACATGGGACGGTATTAACCTTACATTCGATTCAGATCATACATCAATACAAGTAGTGATCACTATTGAAAACCGTTCAGCAGACAATGCTATCAATGTATCTGCAACAACTCTTCCAGGTGCATCATTAGCAGGTGGTGGTATTACAACAACCTCTCAGTATAGAATTGGCAGTGGCAGTAACACAAATCTCACTACATCAACACAGAACCTTTCAATTGATGGTGGAGAGACTATGACAATCACTCTTACATTTACACTTGCAAATCAAAACGACTCTTACACAGCAAACTGGGATGCAGATTTCAATTTGACTAGTGCAGTAGGTGCTTAATTGATTTAGCGAAAAATCTTATAGGGAAACCTATAAGATTTTTTATGCAATTAATTAAATCAAAATGCTTTTATAGCAGTATTTTTCTAATTTAAAATAATTTTGCAATAAATACATTAAAAAAAATAAAAATAAATATGAAAAATAGTGAAAATATTTTATATTTTCTAAAAAAAATGTTAAACTAAATACAAGGGTTAATAATGGCAGAAGAAAAAGATTTTGAAAATATAGAAGAACAAGAGGATAAATCTTCGAGAAGAAAACTTATTTTTTCTATTATTATATTTATACTTGTCATGATACTGCTTATTATGGGTATTGTGCTTTTTGTCATTATTCAAAACAATAATGAGGGACAAATTAATATAGAGGGTAGCAATGTTCATATTCAAGCGACAGCAAGGGTTGAAGGGGCAGCGGTGCTAGTTGATCTTCCACCTATTTACATCAACAGCAATTCAGAAGATTCTGTTGTTAGAAATTGGGATAATGTTAATTTATATTTTGATAAGACACACACAGAAATATCTCTTTATATAACGATAGTAAATTATAATGAAATGTCAGGTCTTTCTATTTTGTATGATAATGCAAGTCAAACAAATAATTTGGAAATAGAAAATTATTATTATATAAATCAAAGTCAACAATTAAATCCTATTGAAAATCAAGATCCTATATATATTTCTGCTGGCGAGAGTATAACATTCCTTGCTAGGTTTAGCATCATTGACCAATCGCTATCTTTTGAAAATAGGCTTGATATTAATATAAATTGTTCGAGTTATGAGGAATAAATATGGAAAGTAAGAAGAAAACTTGGAAGAAAGTATTAGATATTGTATCAAACGTAATCTTTGTAATCGTTATGATACTGCTTGTGATTTTTATGATATACGGATTTGGTAGCATATCGCAAGATAAGGTGCCCTCTTTTTTTGGGCAATATTATATGAGAATCGCCTCAGGTTCTATGTCCGATCCTGCCTACCGAGTGCCAGGTGATGAAGATAGTGAATTGATTGCCGATGGTTTTGAGCGTTATGATGTCGTCATCATAAATCGAGTAGATACAAAAGATATCCAAATAGGAGATATTATCGCATTCTATGAAAGTAGTTTAAATTATGACGAAGACACATTTATCCCTGTGGAAGAGGCTGACCCTGAAAGTATAAGGGATATTGAATCTAGCGGTTCAAGATACAGCGGTTCAAGGACTTTCCACCAGGTTGTAGATATAGAGGTAGACGAAGATGGGTATCTTTGGTTTACAACTAAGGGTACACATAACACAGGCGTAGATTCGGATAAAGTAAGGGCAGATTATGTTATTGGAGTTTATACTGACTCTGGACTTGCTGGCGTTCTGCAATTTATGTCTTCTACTGCTGGAATTATAGTACTTGTTGTTGTTCCGTCTTGTATAGTATTATTTTTATTGCTCCTTAGCATTATAGATACAATCGATAAGATGATAAAGAAGAAGAAAGAGGAAGAGGCGTTCCAAGATGCACTGATAAATTCGGTATCTTCAAGCAATACATCAACTGCCTCAATTAAGAAATATCCTACAAGTGCTGGCGGATTAAGTGAGAGTTCAATGGCTGGTTTTGAGAAAGAAATTGCTAAGATTGAAAGTGAAAGAAAGGCAAAAGAACAACAAAAGGCAGAGAATAGTACTCCACCAAAGAAACCTGAGATAAAGAAGGATGATGCTATCAAGAGTGGTGCTGAGGAGACCTCAATAGATAAGGATGTGAGTCTTGAAAAAGCAAAGGTTGAAAATAAAACAGCACCGAAAGAGGTAAAATCTGCAAGCGAGGTTAACAAAGAGGTGGCTGGTAACCCTAGTCAAGAGCTAGTTGCAAAACATCCTAGTGGAAAAGGCGAGATAAAGAGAACTGTTAGCAAATCTTCTGAGAGCGAGAAAAAACTAACCACAGGCACTGCTACAAGCAAGAGTAAAGCAAAAACCTCAGCAGGAACGACTAAATCTTCAACAGGTACAACAAAAAATTCGACTAGCACTGCCAAAAACTCTACCTCAAAAAGTAAAAGTTCGGTAAAAAATTCGAGCAAGAGCGGAACAATTTCTACAAAGACTAAAAGTTCCACAAAGTCAAATAAGAAATAGATAAAATTTATTAAACTATTTAAAAACAAAAAAGCCATTGTGTTATGCAATGACTTTTTTGGAATTTAATTTGATATAAGTCAATTTTATTTTGTTTTTTATTAAAAATGTGGTAGTCTAAATATATAAAAGAACCTTTTTCATTTATACTCTTTAAGCAACTAGTTTATAGAATAGAAAAAGGATACAATAAACTAAAAAAGATTTGCAAGACTTTGATTAAAAAGACTTACATTATAGAGTAAGATTAAAAGGAAAAGAGATGTATAAACCTATTGTGGCAGTTGTTGGACGCCCAAACGTTGGAAAGAGTACTTTTTTTAACAAGATATGTGGTAAGAGAATTAGTATAGTTGACGACACTCCTGGTGTAACGAGGGACAGAATTTATGCTGACGGAGAGTGGGCGGGACATACTTTTACTCTCGTAGATACTGGTGGCATTGACGATAGAAGTGAGGATGCTTTTCAAAAGGACATTAAAAAGCAGGCGGAAATTGCGATAAACGAGGCGGATGTAATCGTCTTTCTTGTCGACGGAAGAGTTGGGGTTACCACAAATGACGAAGAAGTTGCATCAATTTTGCACCGCTCTAAAACTCCTGTTGTGTTAGTTGTAAACAAACTTGACAATTTTGAAATTGAAAAGACCTATGAATTTTACTCCTTAGGGCTTGGCACGCCATATCCGCTTTCTGTTATGCAAAGCAAAGGTATAGGCGATGTGCTTGATGCGATTGTGGGCAACTTTAAAGACAGGGCGGAGAGTGAGGATGAAAATGTAACAAAAGTTGCAGTCGTAGGCAGACCAAATGTTGGGAAAAGTTCGCTTGTAAACAGGCTTATAGGCAAGGAAAGGGTGGTTGTAAGCGATATTGAGGGCACGACGAGAGATGCTGTGCTTGTACCATTTAAGTATAACAAAAAGGACTATGCACTCGTCGATACCGCAGGACTAAGAAGACAACGCTCGGTTGAAAAAGTCTCTGTCGAGGGATACTCAGTTCTCCGTACCATGTCGGCAATCAATGAGGCGGACGTATCCATCATTGTTATTGACGGCTCGCAAGAGATAATTTCCGAACAAGATGTGAGAATTGCTGGTTATGTTGACGAGGCTGGAAAGCCTAGCGTTATAGTAGTCAACAAGTGGGACATAAAGTCTAAGAGTAAAGATGAATACTTAAAAATGCTTAGTCAAAGCCTTGCCTTTATGAGTTATTTCAAGGTGATATTTGTTTCCGCTCTTACAGGAGAACAGACAGGACAGATTATGGCTCTTGTTGAAGAGGTTTACCAAAACGCTAGCAAGAGAATTACCACAGGCGTGCTTAATGATATGCTTTCTGAGGCGATTTTAAACTATCAGCCACCTGCACATAATGGCGTGCGAGTGAAAATAAGATATATTACACAGGTTTCTACCAATCCACCGACCTTTGTTCTTTTTGTCAATGATCCAAAATATATCAATTTTTCATACAGAAGATACCTTGAAAATCGTTTTCGTGAGAGGATAGATTTTTCTGGCACTCCAATAAAATTTATTATCAAAGGAAAGGGGGATGAATAATGGAAACAGCACTTTATTTCATTTTAATCGCTTTTATCTCTTATTTTATAGGAACAATCAATTTTTCAAAAATACTTGCATGGTATTTTAGACATAAGGACATAACAAAAGTGGGTAGTGGCAATCCAGGAACGATGAACATGCTCCGTTCTTTTGGGTTTGGACTCGCACTTGCTACCTTTTTAGGAGAAGTGGTAAAGTCAGGGCTTACCTGTCTTGTCTTTCAACTTATCTTTCCTCAGTTTGACATTGCATATTTTCTAGCAGGCTTCTTTGTGATTATAGGTTATATGTTCCCTGTTTGGTCTAAGTTTAAAGGGGGAAAGGGTGTGGCTTGTTTTGCTGGCGTGTTTCTTTTCTCAGAACTTTGGTATGTCGCTCTCGGCTGGTTTGTGATTTGTTTTATCCTCTTTATGTTTGTAAACTATGGCAGTGTTATATCCTTTACCTACATAGGCGGTTTGTGCATTGGATATACTATTTATATTTGGCTAGCCGACCTGCAAATACTTTGGCTTTCTCAAACCACTTATGCAATCATAATCACTGTAACGCTTTGGTTTTTATACGCACTTATGCTTTTCATGCATAGAGGGAACATTGTCCGCCTTATCAATCATACAGAAAATAAGATTGATTTCAAGGCAAAAGTCAAATCGGTTTTCTGTCATAAGAAAGGCGAAGAGATAATTGAGGAGGAACTTGTAGAACATGCTCCTGAAATAGAGATAGTTATTGAAGAGAAAGAGAATGAAGATAAAAATTCTACCAAACAGTAAAAAGTAAAAAACAACCTAATTTGTTCTGTGATAACAAAAGAGCAAAAAGGTTGTTTTTATTTAAATATATATTTTGATTTATTTTTGCTTTCAATTTGTCTGTCTTTATTTTAATTTTTGATTTTTGTAATATTTTAGTATAAATTCTTCTTAGGTTTGTTTTTATTCTGTTTTATTAATGAAATTTTGTGAAATAAAGATAAAGTCTACTTTTTTTATTATTTTTTATATTTTCTGTGCAAAATATTTCTATATCGTTCTAACTGCCGAATATTTTACATACATTATCTTGTCGCATAGGAGGATTTAATTATGGAAAAATATCAGATTTATGACGATATAAAAACAAGGACAAATGGTGATATATATATTGGTGTTGTTGGTCCTGTGCGTACAGGTAAGTCCACATTTATTACCAATTTCATGCAAAAACTTGTTTTGCCTAATATACAAGAGATTAATTCTAAACAGCGTACAATTGATGAACTGCCTCAGTCTGCTGATGGTAAAACTATTATGACAACTCAACCTCATTTCGTACCAAATGAGGCGGTCAAAATCAAAGTCGCAAATGCCGAAATGAAAATCCGCATGATCGACTGTGTTGGTTATCTTGTCAGTGGAGTTATGGGACATACCGAAGACGAAAAGCCAAGACTTGTTAAAACTCCTTGGTCAAAGAAAGACCTGCCATTTGAAGAGGCTGCTGAACTTGGTACTACAAAAGTTATCAGAGAGCACTCGACAATAGGCATATGTGTAACTACCGACGGAAGTGTAACAGAATTGCCACGAGCAAACTATATAGAGGCAGAGGAGCGAGTTGTGAGTGAGTTAAAAGCCTGTGGAAAGCCTTTTGTGATTGTGCTTAACTGCAAAAGTCCAAACGGCAGTGAGGCAAAGAAACTTACAAGTCAACTGAAAGAAAAATATCAAGTGCCTGTTGTTCCACTCAATGCACAAGACCTCAAAGACGATGATGTTGACAAGGTGGTTGAGCATATTTTAATGGAATTTCCTATCACTTCTATGCAGGTTCATATGCCAGAGTGGCTCCGTGCACTTGACTATAATAGTGAAATAATCAGCGAAATTGCAAGAGAAATGAGAAAACTTGGCTCAAACATGTATAAACTCTCTGACGCCGAAAAGAGCCAAATAGCCTTTGCTGAAAGTAATTGTTTTGATCCGATTACCGTTTCGACGATTGACGCAGGCAATGGGGTGGTTAAATTTAATGTTATTCCAAAGGAAGACCTATTCTATCATGTATTATCTGACGAGTGCGGATGCGAAATTAAGGACGATTTTGAACTTGTAAGTTATATCAAAGAACTCGCTATCGCTAAACTTGAATATGATAAAATTAAGGACGCTCTCCAAGAGGTAAAACAGTCGGGCTACGGTATCGTTGCTCCTAAACGAGAGGACCTCGAACTTGGCGAGCCTGAAATTATAAGACAGGGCAATCGCTTCGGTGTTAAGATTAGAGCCTCAGCACCAAGTCTGCATATTATGAGAGTTGATGTTGAAACCGAGGTTACCCCACTTGTTGGCACTGAGGACCAAAGTCAAGACCTTGCAAAAAGCCTAGTTGAACAATTTGAGAAAGATCCACAAGCGATCTGGGATACAAATATTCTCGGCAAGAGTTTATATGAACTTGTTGGCGAAAATATAAGTTCAAAGATTGTAACTATGCCATTAGAGGCACAAAAGAAAATGCGTAAGACTTTGTCAAGAATTGTAAATGAGGGTAAGGGCGGAGTTATTTGCATACTGCTTTAAGACATATTCAAAAAATAACCTTTTAAGTGAAAATACTTAGAAGGTTGTTTTTTGTTTGAAATTTTTATTTATCTGTTTTTATATGAATATAACATTTTTTATAAAAAATATCGTTAAATTATGTGAATTTTTTGATTCATATAACTGATATTTTTGGGTTTTGGATAAAAGTTCGACTTTCCTAATGTTGTATAAATTTAAAAGATATTGCGAGTTTTAAGATGCGAATTATGATTTTTAATAATTTAAAAATCGTCAGAAAAAACATAGCCTTTTATTTTGTTTTTGCGGGCAAAAATTGTATAATATTTTTATGGATTATTGTTTAGAAAGTTTAAATGAAGAACAACTTGCACCTCTTAAACAAATTAAGGGGGCGGTTTTGGTTACCGCTGGTGCTGGCTCTGGAAAAACTAGACTGCTCACGCATAGAGTGGCTTATTTAATAAAAGATTGTGGGGTTGATCCTTACAATATTTTGGCTATAACCTTTACAAACAAGGCAGCAGGCGAGATGAAAAATCGTATTTCGTCCATGGTTTATGGTGCTGACAGGGTTTGGATATCTACCTTTCACTCTATGTGTGCAAAGATTTTAAGGCGGGATATAGACCTACTTAAACCTTTCACAAAGGACTTTTCTATTTATAGCGAGAGTGATAGCGACAAGGTGCTAAAAGAGATTATATCACAGCATAGTGACGGAGATGATAAAATCAAAAAGGCGGTAGTCAAGCACTTATCAAATTGGAAGAATGGCAGTCAAACGCTTGAAGACTATCTTTCTACTCACGAGGACTCTTTTGATATGGACAAGATTGGCGAGATTATAAGGGAATATCAAAACAGGTTAAAGAAGAATAATGCTCTCGATTTTGATGACCTTCTCTGTAAAACTGTCGAACTTTTTAAAACTTTTCCTGAGGTATTAAATTATTATGCTAATCGCTTTGAATACATTTTGGTGGATGAGTTTCAGGACACAAATGTCGTTCAATATAATCTTGTCAAGATGCTCTCCTCCGTCCATGGCAACCTGTTTGTTGTGGGAGATGAGGACCAGTGCATTTACTCATGGCGTGGGGCTAACTTTCAAAACATTTTCAACTTAAAGAAAGATTTCCCAGACGTAAAGGTATTTAAACTTGAAAGAAATTACCGCTCAACCGATGAGATAATCAAAGTTGCAAACAATGTTATAAAAAATAATAGTACTCGCCTTAACAAAAATATGTGGACTGACAAAAAAGGTGGAGAGAAACCAACACTATACAATGCCTATGATGAGAAAGATGAGGCGCTTTATGTTGCTAAGACGATAGCAATGCTTAAAGGACAGGGCTATGAATATAGCGACATGGCTGTACTGATGAGAATGAATGCTCTGTCTCGTAGTTTTGAGGAGGCATTTTTACTATATAATATTCCGCATCGAATATTCGGCGGATTTAAGTTCTATGAAAGGGTGGAGATAAAGAACGTGATAGGCTATCTTAGACTTTTTACCAATCCTAAGGATGACGTATCCTTTGCAAGAATAATCAATTTTCCAAAAAGAGGCATAGGAGACGGAACACTTGCAAAACTTCAATCGCTTGATGAGGGCAAGTCTCTTTTAGAAAATGTCCTATCTGAAAATTTAAAGTCAAATCAAGCCCTATGTAAAAAATTTGCAACCTTTATTGAGGGATACAAAAAGGCAGAGAATTGCCCGCAAAAGCCTCTTTCTAAGTTTGTTGAAAATTTGCTAAACGCCTTTAAAATTAGAGAGGCTTACAACATCAAGGATGAAGAGGAGATGAATAGAGTTATGAATATAGAGCAGTTCGTCTCTTCTGTAAAGGAATTTGAAAGCCTTAATCCTGATTCTAGTCTTGGTGAATTTTTGGAGAGTATTACGCTAAGTTCTGATACAGACGACATAGGAAGCGAAGGCATGGTAACAATTGCAACAGTGCATGCAGTAAAGGGACTTGAATTTAGGGTGGTCTTTGTCATAGGACTTGAAGAGGGAATATTCCCTATTTCTCGGGCACTTAACAATAGTTATGAACTTGAAGAGGAACGCCGTCTTATGTACGTTGCACTAACTCGTGCCGAGGAGAGACTATATTTATCGCATGCCTCCAAACGCTATCTCTATAAAGAGAGTCAATATCAAACACCTAGCAGATTTTGCAGAGAACTTGGATTGTTATCTCTTGAAAAACCGAATATTAGTATCGAACGTGATAGGTTATATGGTGGCGGATACGAGAGAAAGAGAGAGTGGGTGCAAGATCGTGCAGACAACAACAAAAATCTATTTGATAAATCGCAGATATTAAAAAAACGAGAGGAAAAGCCTAAAAAGGATGTATCAGTCTACAAAGTGGGGCAAAGGGTTAGACATCCGAGATATGAGGAGGGAGAAATAGTCTATATATCTGATGACGGACTTGTCGGAGATATTGTGTTTGATAATTTTGGAAAGAAATGCCTTATGCTTGAACTTGCCCCTCTTGAAATAATATGATATTAAAATTTTATACACAAGGATATATTTTACTAAAAAGGTGTAAAATTAAATTCAAATTTAAAAATTTCAATGCAATAAAATAATTTAGGTGAAGATATGGCAGAATTAGACAACAAAATAGAGGAAATGAAAGAATTAATTAAAGAAATAGATAAGCATAATTATAATTATTATGTTCTAGACAAGCCAACTATTTCTGACAGTGAGTATGACAGGCTCTATTATCATCTTGTCGACCTTGAAAAAGAGACAGGGGTTATTTTGCCGTACTCTCCAACACAACGTGTAGGAGATAGGGTGCTTGACGGCTTTACAAAAAAACGTCATGAAGTCAACCTCTATTCGCTCAACAAAGTACGAGATTTTGAGGTTCTTGAAGATTGGGTTAATGATATGCAAAAGTTGAGCGGTGGCACTGACTTTGCTGTTGAATATAAATTTGACGGACTTAATCTTGTTATCGAGTACCATGATGGCGTCTATTTCTCTGCTACGACAAGAGGAAATGGAACAATCGGTGAGGATGTTACCGAGCAAGTTAGGACAATTCGCTCTGTTCCTCTTAAAATAAATTTTAGAGGCAGGCTGATTGTACAAGGCGAGGGAATGATGACAAATAAAAGTTTTGCTGAGTATAACAAGACTGCCAGCGAAAAACTCAAAAATCCTCGAAATGCTGTTGCTGGTGCAATTAGAAATTTGGACGTTAGAGAGACGGCAAAACGCAAACTTGATTTCTTTTGTTATTCTATTCTGCTGTGTGAGGGTAGGGAATTTAACACGCAAAAGGAAATGCATGATTTTCTAGTAGAAAATGGTTTTCAAACGGGCAACTATTTTAAGATATGCAAAGATGTGCATGAGATAATTCATTGCATAAATGAGGTCGACGTTATAAAAAGTAAGATAGACGTAATGATTGATGGTATGGTTATAAAAATAAATAAGGTCAGTCCTCGTCAAGAGATAGGCTTTACTGCCAAATTTCCTAAATGGGCAGTCGCTTACAAGTTTGAGGCACAAGAGGCGACAACACTTTTGAAATCTGTAACGTGGCAGGTGGGGAGAAGCGGACGTGTTACACCTATTGCCGAACTTGAACCTGTCGAACTTGCAGGTGCGACCATAAAGCGTGCAACACTCAACAATATCGATGATATCAGACGAAAAGATGTGTTTGAGAACTGCCGTGTCTTTGTTAGACGTAGCAATGAAGTTATTCCTGAAATAATGGGACTTGCCGAGAAATTTGACGATTCAAGACAGATAGACGAGCCTATCTTTTGTCCGTGCTGTCATAGCATGCTTGTTAAAAAAGGACCTCTTCTTTACTGTACAAATCACTTAGGTTGCAAAGAACAAGTGGTGGACAGGCTTAGTCATTTCGCAAGCAGAGACGCTTTCAATATTGAGGGGCTATCAGAAAAGACTTGCGGGGTATTTTATGACAAGTTGAATGTTAGGCGTCTAAGTGATATTTTTAAGATTAAAGAAGAAGATTTATTAAAACTTGATAAATTTAAAGAAAAAAAGGCTCAAAATATAATAAATTCTATTAAAAACAGCAAAAATATTGAATTTTCAAGATTTTTGTATGCGCTTGGAATAGCAGAAGTTGGAAACAAGACAGCAAAGGATATCGCACGAAACTTTAAAAATCTGACCGCTCTTGAAGATGCGTCAAAAGAGGATATTGTAAAGATTGAAGATATTGGGGATGTGATTGCGGAAACTGTGGTCGCTTACTTTAAAGATAAGGATAATTTAGATGAAATACAAAATCTTTTTGATGCTGGCGTAAAGATTATTGAGAGCGAAAAAGTTGAAAGTAATAAAAACATAGAGGGTAAAACCTTTGTCTTGACAGGCACTTTAACAAGACCTAGGAAAGAAATTGAAGATTTAATTGAGTCGCTAGGTGGCAAGACGAGTTCTTCTGTGTCAAAGAATACCGATTATTGTCTTGCTGGACAGTCGGCTGGAAGCAAACTTGATAAGGCAAGGTCGCTAAATGTAAAAATTATAAACGAGGAAGAATTTTTCGATCTTATTAAATAAATGATAGTGATTTTTAGTCTGATATATCAAAACTAGACTATTATATCAAATAATTAAAGCAATTTTTAAATAAAAAATTAAACAAACCATAAAAAAGTAAAATCAATTAAGAAAGATAATATTGACTTTTTTTAGTTTTATTTTATAATAACTATCAAAGAGGGAAAATATGATTACAAATGTAAACACCAAATGGTACTTCAATGGAGAAGAGGTAAAGAATGTTGATGAGTTTATACAAAATTTATCAGATGAAAATTTGGATAGATTTATATGGGCAATGGATAAATATTATAAAAAACAACAGGATAAAGGTTTGAAACTTATAATAAAAGATTTGGGAGCGACCTTGTTTGTTGTTGCAAGTGATTCTCTAATAATAGCCTCAAATTTTAATGATGGCAATGTTAAAAATATTCTCTTAGGTGTGGGACTTGCCACCTTTATCCCTGCAATTATAGGGACGCTGAAAATAAAGTCAAAGCAAAAAAAGCATAACAATCAAATTGTAGAACCTGCAAAAGAGATTATAGAAAAACTAATAAAGCAAAAAGAAATGAGACAACTTGGAAAAGATGTTTTTTCTGATTTATACTAATAAAAACCATTTTATGTGGTTTTTATTTTTAAATTAAGGGGTAAAAATGATATACACGATAGAAAAAGAATACATAAAGGTTATAGATAAAAGTGAGTTTAATATAGAACATATCCTAGAATGTGGGCAGGTTTTTTGCTTTAACAAGAAAGATAATGGCTATGAGGTCTTTCCACAAGACAAATATGCTTTTGTTGTGGAAGAAGAGGATTGTTATAAGATTTTTACGGAGGACAAAAATTACTTTGTTAAATACTTTGACTTAGATAGAAATTATAGCAAAGTAAAAGAGGAACTAAATAAGCACAAAATTATGCAAGAGCCTATTGAATTTGGCTATGGGATACGAATATTAAAACAAGACCTATTTGAAACTTTAATATCCTTTATTATTTCTGCAAACAACAACATAAAGAGAATAAAACTGATACTAAATAATTTAAGGAAAAATTTAAGTGAGGACGGCAAGAGTTTTCCTTCTTATGACCAGTTAAAATCTTGCGACGAACAATTTTTCAAACAAATGGGAGCAGGGTATAGGGCAAGTTACCTCTATAAAGTGCTTAGACAAATTACTCCAAAACAACTTGAAGAGTACTCGTCTTTGAATACAGATGCTCTTCGAGAAAAACTAATTTTGCTTAGCGGAGTAGGTTCAAAGGTGGCTGACTGCATACTGCTTTTCGGGTTTAATAGATTTGACGTCTTTCCTGTCGACACATGGATACAGAAGATGTATAACTCCTTTTATTCTCCTCTTGAAAATCGAAGGATGATATCAAAAATTTTAGTCAAACAGTTTAGCAAACAATCTGGTTTTGCTCAACAATATCTTTTTTATTACCAACGCTCTTTTTTGAAAAAATAGTTATTAAAAACTGCTAAATTTAGTTTAAAGATTAAAGGTTTTATTTTTAAAATCATTAAAATTAGGGTATTTACATAGCAAAAATTTTGTGATATAATACTCTTGGAGGAGATAATGAAATCTTTAATGTTAGTTTTTGGAACAACTGAGATAGTGCTTGTATCTGTTTTTGGCATGTTGGCTCTTATTATATTTTTATATTATTGTTTTGTTCCTTTTAAATTGTTTTTAAACGCACTTTTTGCAGGTTGCTACATACCTAGTTTTAAACTTTTAAATTTAAAAAACAGAAAATTGAATGTAAAGGATATTGTTTCAGCCTATATTTTAGCAAAAAAGTCAAATAAAAAGTTGACGCTTAATCAAATAGAGACTTTGATTAAAGGTGGAGGAAATGCAAGCAATGTTATCAATGCTATCAACCTTGCCGAAAAGTCCAATCTAAATCTTGACTATAATCTAGCCTCAGCAATAGAACTCTCTTCAAAGGATGTGCTAAAATGCGTAAATGAGGCTATTGTTTCAAAGGTTGTCGAGGTTACAGATATTCGAGGTTTTGCAAGAGACAATCAAGAGGTAATTGTAGGTTGTAAATTTTCTGTTAAACTTAAACTAGATAAATACCTAACTGGTCTTGGGCTTGACGACTTAAAAAACAATGTTCAAGCGTGGATAATGGAAAATATTTCAAAGTCAGTGGGCAGTAGTGATATTTTGTCAGAGCCAAACAAGGCATTACTCAGCAACCTCGATTTTAGCGTTGTGGCTAAAAAATCTATGTATGACCTTATTGATATAAATATTCTTTCAGTTGACCTTGGACGAAATTTAAATGCTGAAAATGAGATAAAAAATGCTGAAAAAGAGAAAATTTACGCTCAGATTGAGGCAGAAAAGAGAAAAAATGCAGAAGAAGTTCGAGAAATTCAAATGAGAAGTAAGACTGAGGAAATGAAGGGTGAGGTGTTAAAGGCTGAGGCAGAAGTTCCGCAGGCAATTTCACAGGCTATTAAAGAAGGCAGATTCTCAGTTATGGACTACTATAAACTTATGAACTTGCAGGCAGATACCGCACTAAGAAAGGCAATTATCAGCGACAACAAAAATTCATTTTCAGATGACGATGAAGGAGATTTATTCTAATGAATACAACTTTGCTTTTATGTTTAATAGGTGGAGGAGTCTTACTTTTGTTGGTGGTGGCTATTTTGCTTATACGTAATTCTAATAAAAAGCGTTTTGACAAATTGCAAGAGAATATAAATAAATACAAACAGGAGAGTGAAAAATACAAAACAGGGAGTGAGGGCATAGAAAATAACACTAAAATAACTCTTGCAAGCGACCAGCCAGCCAAACCGAAAGAAGAGGAAAAGCCTAATGAGAATGTAAGTCCTATTATTGAGGAGTATGATGGTGGAAATAAAAATTTAAGAAATTTAAGACAGCCAAGGAGAAACATTACAAGCGACGAAGATTTTAAACGCTTTTTAAGGAATAATGGCATAGATGCCTCTCCAAAAGAAAGCGCAAATAAAAAAGATGAATTTGAAGATTTTTTAGACCAACACGCATATTCAAGAAGAATTATAGGGAAAGACATAATGGTAAAACTTAAAAATCTTCCACCTGAAATAAAGGCGGTAATTCTTAGCAATGTCTTTAATAAATACGATGACTAAAATATAAAAGAAAATAACATTATAAATGAACAATTAAACGCATATCTTACAATGGAGGGGTATGTGTTTAATTTTTTTGATGAGATAAAAAACAAAGCAAGCAGTATCGATAACAATTTCCTTAATGATTATAACATTTTAAATATTTCAGGAAAACTTCTTTATGTGGAGGGGCATTTAGGAGTAACAATAATTAGTGATAGCCAAATTGCTTTCAAAGTAAAGAAAGGACGAGTTGTTGTAGATGGAGAGGGGTTATTTCTTTGTGAACTTACTGACAATACCCTAACAGTACAAGGGAAAATCAACAAAATGGAGATATTTTAATGATTAAATCTAGAACATATGTCAAGGTCAAAGGACTTAATCAAGAAAGAGCATTAAATAACATCTCAAAGACGGTAAATATTTACAATTACAAACGAAATGAGCATAATATTGGTGAATTTGAGGTGGAAAATTCAAAGTCAAGTCAAATTGTTGAATTGCTCAAAAAAGAAGGTCTTGAAATTGTAGATATTAAAAGTAGAGGATTTGTTCACTCATTAAAGACATTATCAAAGAGTTTAGGAATTATCGCAGGGCTTATTTTTGTGATAGTATTTTATATTGTTCAATATAATTTTGTGTTAAAAATTGATGTTTGGGGAGGAGAAAGCGAAGAAAATAGGCTTGTAAAAGAGTTTGTTCAGTCAAGTTTAACCTCAAATTTTAAAAATAGTATAGACACAGATGAACTTGAACTTTTAATTAGATCTAACTTTGATTTTGTAAGTTCGGTCAGTATTGCCATAGTAGGCCAGAGTATTATTGTAAACATAAATCCTGCCACTATGCCAGACGAGATGCAAGGACAATTTCAACCTATAATTAGCAACTATAACGGAATAATCACTGAAATAAATCTTATACAAGGTACTTTGAATTGTGAAGTTGGTTCAATTGTGCAGGAAGGGGACATTTTGGTTATGCCTTATATGACCGACTCTGAGGGAACGCTATATGAGGTAGAACCTCGTGCTGAAATTATAGCAGAGGTTTGGAGCCAGGCAAGTGTCAGTCATTATGATTACAAGATTACAAAAACTAGAACAGGAAAAACTATTACATTAAATGAAGTTCTGCTAGGAGACATAGTCATTTATCAAAACTTTTGCGAAATTGTTTTTGAAGATTATGAAATTGAGAGTTATAGTCAAAGCCTTTCTGATATAATATTGCCTCTCGTTTTACGTAAAACAATTTATTATGAGGTGGAGATTGAAGAAGTTTTTCAAGATTTTAGTGAGGTAAAAGATAGAATTATTGGCGAAGCACGTGAAAAAGCCTTGATTTTTTTTGATAAAAATGAGATAATAATAAATGAAAACTATACAATTAGTGAGGGAGCAGGTTGTTATATAGTTAACTATACAATAACTGCCCAGGTTGACATAGGAGGAAATAGTGCAAGTTAATTTTGAAAATGTAGGAATAAGATATAGGTCTATAATTAATAAAATATTTGATTACACTCTTGAATTTACTGGAAATAATTTTGATAATGCAATTGTTACACTCTCGTTTGCAAATGAGGAAAAGATTAGAGATTTAAATAATCAGTATCGCAAGGTGGATAGGGCAACAGACGTATTGTCATTTCCTATGCTGGATATTGTTTATCCACAAAAATTAAAGGATTTTTCAAGCGAAGTGTCGCCTGATGGCTCGTTATATCTTGGTGATATAGTTATTTGTCCGAAGGTGGCAAAACGTCAAGCAAGAGAGTATAAGCATAGCAAAAAGAGGGAGGTAACATTCCTTGCTCTTCATGGACTTCTCCACATACTAGGATACGACCACATTGAAAAGTCGGATGAGGCGGTTATGCAAAACACAGCAGAGGAGATTTTAAATAAATTCAATATAAGAAGGAAAAAGAATGTTTAGAGCAGGTTATGTTGCAATAGTAGGGCTGGCAAATGCAGGGAAAAGTAGCCTTATAAATGCTCTTGTGGGCGAAAAGGTGGCAATTATATCAAATAAGCCACAGACCACAAGGGATAATATATTAGGCATTGTTAACGGAGAGGATTATCAAATTGTTCTTGTAGACACTCCTGGCGTGCATCATAGCAAAAATACACTTGATAAGGCTATGATGAAAAATGTTAGGTCGGCAATTAGCGGAGTTGATTTAGTACTTTACCTTATTGACGGAACTACTATTCCAAATAGTGAGGAAATTGAATACATAAATCATATTGAAGCGCCTACGAAAGTAATTAAGACTAAGTTAGATTTAAAAAATGTAAAAGATTTTAATTGCGACCTTGAAATTTCTTCAAAAACAGGGCAAAATCTTGACAAACTATTAGATTTAATACTTGAATTTATGCCCACCTATGAAGAGGAACACCATATCTATGATAAAGATTATTACACCGATAAAAGCGTAAAATTTTTAATCGGAGAGGAAATTCGAGAGAAAGCACTTTTATACCTTCGCCAAGAAGTGCCTCATGGCATTGCTGTTGAGATAACAAGGTTTTGGGAGGAAGATAATGTTGTTTATATCGATGCCGACCTTGTATGCGAAAACGACAGGCATAAGGGGATGATTATAGGCAAGGGCGGTCAGACATTAAAAAAGATTGGCTCAGAGGCGAGGGCTTTTGCTGAGTCATTATTATTAAAGAAAGTAGTTCTTAAAATATTCGTCAAAGTTGAAAAAGATTGGCGAAACAAACCAAATGTAATTAAAAGTTTAGGATATTAAAAAGTCATATTGCAAAAGATAAGTTTGCATATGGTAATTTAATATTTTTAAAAAAAATTAAAATATGTGCATAATTTCCTTAAAATAATAATTATTTGTGTATTTTTCTTAATTTAATTGATTTTTTAATAAAAAATAGGTAAATATAAAAAATAGAATTTTGTACTTTTTATAAATTCTATAAAAAATTATTTTAAAATATTTGCACCTCTTCTTCAAGGTTTACAGAGAATTTCTGGTAGACCTTGTTTTTTATTATCTTTATTAGTTCTAAAATGTCTTCTGATGTGGCATTAGAATAATTTAAAATAAAATTGCCATGCTTTTCTGATATTTTTGCTCCACCATATTGAAAACCTTTTAAACCACATTCATCAATTATTTTACCTGCAAAAAAATTAGGAGTATTTTTGAAAAAACTGCCCGAACTTAACCCTCGTGGTTGTTTTTCTATTCTAAGCGAAAGATATTTTTTATAGTCTTGCTCTATTTGGCATTTATCTTTGATTTCACATAAAAACTTTGCAGACAAAATAAGGTAATCATGAAGTCCACTTTTTCTATAATCAAAGTCAATGTTTTCTTTTTTTAGATATAAAGTTTTGCCATTATGTCGCACTTTAATAGATAACAACCTATCGCTAATATTTTCGCCAAAGCATCCAGCGTTCATATAGATTGCTCCGCCTATTGTTGCGGGAATTGTCCCAAACTTTTCAAAGCCTGACAGACCTCTCTCTTGGCAATATCTATATAATTTAGGTAGCATTGTAGAAGATGAAAGAGAAATTATATTTTTTGTATTTTTTATGTAATTTTTAACTTTTTTGGTGGAAATTACAATAAAATTCTCTGCTTTTTTAGTAAATATTACATTACTACCATTTCCTAAGATAATGAAAGGGTATTTCTTTGACGAAAAATAATCATATAAATATATAAGTTCATTTTGGTTTTTAGGAAAGAATACCGCTTTTGATAAGGCTGGAATTTTCATGGTTGTAAGCGAGCCTACATCAAAGTCTGTGAAATACTCAATATCAAAAATATTCATAATATTTTTTATGTTTTTATTGAATTTTTGTGAAAAGATTCATATATAAAAGTATGTTAGAAAATATAAAATCAGCCTATATAATAGGAGTGGGTGGAATAAGTTTGTCGGCTATCGCTAGGTTTTTGCACGCAAGAGGAATTAAAGTTTATGGTTCTGACCTTGTTTACAACGAAGAGGTTATCGCTCTTGAAAAGGATAAAATTATATCATTTAAGTTAGGCTCAGCACCTGCTTTTGTAAAAAAATGTGATATTTTAATTATTTCTTCTGCTGTCAGTAGAGAAAATAGCGACCTCGTTTATGCCCAAATGATAGGCAAACCTATTTATAGTCGTTCGCTAGTTTTAGGTGAACTTACAAAAGGCAAAAAGACAATTTCAATAGCAGGCACGCATGGAAAAACTACAACGACTGGACTTGTAAGTACTATTTTCTTAAAAAATAAGATAAAACCTAATATTCATATTGGTGGAGTGCTAAAAAATATAAATTCAAACATGCTTTGTTCAACAAGTGATGTTTTTATCACCGAGGCATGTGAGTATAAAGATAGTTTTCTTTCACTTAATAACTTTGTCTCTGTTGTGCTAAATATCAGACCTGATCATCTTGATTATTTTCACGATATTGATAGAGAATTTGTTTCATTTCAAAAGTTTGTGGATAATACAGATAAAAATGGTTACGTGATTGTAAATAATGACGACGATCTTTCTAGGAAACTAATGGTAAAGGCAAATAAAATAACCTTTGGAATAGAAAATGATGCTGATTTGCAGGCAAAAAATATTAAAGATGACAGAGGACAATACTCTTTTGACTTATTTTTTAAAAATGAAAATTTTGGTAGAATTAAGTTGTCTTGCTTTGGAAAACATAATATCTATAACGCTCTTGCATGCTCAGGCGTTTCTATTGTTATGGGAAAGAACTTTAAACAGATTAAAAAGGGGATTGAGGGGTTTAAAGGGGTAGAAAGAAGGTTTGAGGTACTTGTTAAGAAAAAGGATAGAATGATTGTGCATGATTATGCCCATCATCCTGACGAGATTAGGGCAACACTTAATCTTTGTGGAGAACTTGGTTATAAAAAAATAATTGCAATTTTTCAACCACATACTTTTTCAAGAACAAAAGATTTATACGAAGAGTTCCTCAATTGCTTTGAAAAAGCGGATGAGATTTGGACTCTTCCTATATATCCAGCGAGAGAGAAAGCAATAAAAGGAATTTCATCTTACAGGCTTGCAAAAGATTTAAAAGATAGGGGTAAAAAATCAAAATATTTTAAAAATTTCGATGATTGTTATAAAAATATTGTAAAAAACAGCGAAAAAAGTGTTTTATTTGTAATTTTAGGTGCTGGCGACATTGTTTACCTTGCAAATAAATTTAAGAATAAGAAAAAATAATTTATAGTTTGATTGTCAAAAGGTTGACATAACCTTTTTTATATGCTAATATTTACATGTGTCTAAATAAATAGATGATTTTCATATGAAAATAATATGAAAAAATGACTTATTTAAATTAATGGCTGAAATTCGCACAATGCTTATGTCATAAAAAATCAAAATGTATTTCCGAAATTTAATATATGCTGATATACCTCAGTAGGTAGAGGGCTGCCTTGGTAAGACAAGGGAAACGCATTTTCAAGCAATCTTACAACTAAATATTCGCTCCATTTTGGAGCTATGCTGATGTGGCACAGTCGGTAGCGCACCGCCTTGGTAAGATAAAAAATGGTGCTTTCGTACAACCGAATATACTTAATAATCGTCGAACATTTGGTTCGTGCTAATGTAGCACAGTCGGTAGTGCACCGCCTTGGTAAGGCGGAGGTCACGGGTTCAAGTCCCGTCATTAGCTCCATAAAACAAAATCGCAAAAAGCCTTAAAATCACTGGGATTTAGCGATTTTTTCTTTTTTAAAACATTTATTAATTTTCCTAATAAAAAATATTTGCTGTCAAATTTATCAATATTTGCTGTCAAAAATTTTTCAAAAAAATAGACCGATAGTCAAAATTTCAACTATCGGTCTAAATCTTTTATAAACTGCCTAAAACTAACATATTTGCTGTCAATTGCTGTCAATTTTTTATGTTCTTTAGTTGTCCTCTAAATTCTTTCAATTTCCCATTTATTGAATTTGCAACAACTAAACATCCTTGCAATTTATTAATATTAGTTTTATCGCCATTCTTAACTTCCTGAATATAATTATGAGTTTTTAGCATTAGTCTATTAGGAACTTGCATCTTCCCGTTTTTATCCAATATTACACCAGTTACTTTTTTATTTTCAGGCACATTATACCATTTGCATTTTTTCACAGATACATCATAAGAATTCTTACTTATAATCTTTAAAATATTTTTTCGAAAAAAGTATGGTATTTTGTGATTAGAAGAAAAGACAACATCATCTACATAAACGGTCATTGTTATTTTATATTTTAATGCTATTTTGTTAATTTCTTCGAACATATCAACATTTGCAAAGTAAGACATTATAGAACTTAAAGGAGACCCAGTAATTAAATGATTTCTTTTTTTTATATTTGCATCGTTTATAAACTCATTTACTTTTGACATTGTTTTAGTATTTTGATTTTTTAAATCAAGGTTTATTGTTGATAAGTTTGTTAAAATATTTGCCACATCTGGAGATGTTTTAAGTTTATTAAGATAAAAATTATAAACTTTATTTCTTCCAATATTGGGGAAAAATTTGGAAATATCTATTTTAAATAAGTATTTTTTGTTAGAATGGACTTTTGCATTGTCTATATAACATTTACCTTTAATTCCTGAAAAGGCATAATTAGGCACTTTTATCATTTGCAAAGCCCTTAAAATAATTGATTGAATATTCTTTATATCTTCATCTGGAGCTTCTACTAATCTTTTTTTCTTATTTTTATTAATATCAATATATGGCTTAATTTTACAATTAAGAAAAGAACTTTTGCAGTATACCTTTCTATCAATATGCAAAAGCTCTAACAATTTCTTTTTGGATTTTAATCCATACAAATAACAATTTTTATATTCCAAAGGGTAAACCTCATTATATTTGAATTGGTTGTGCTTATCCCAACTTTGCAAATATTTCTATTAGAAGAACTGAAATATTTACAAATGCGGAACGAATAAGTTTACCTAATGCTTTTAACCAAGTCTTAAATGACTTTTTCTTTTTGCCAGTCTTTTTAACTGATCTAGCAGAGTCATTAATTATTACAGTATTATTATTTCCTGTAATATTAATAACAGTTGAAGATGAATTATTGTTCTTCTTCATAATTTGGTTTACCTCCTTTTTTTGTTATTTGCCCACATTAAGTGGTCTCCTGCACCATATAACAAAATTGAGGTAATAACGGTATAAACTAAAGCACAATCTATTCATGAGCACGGGAACCGTGCTCAACTCCTGCACATCGTTCTAGATTTCCATCATCATAATCATTTGAGACTTGATAATAGAGATGCTCACAGATACGATGCCCAGGGGAAATCCTTCCCAAAAGAAGTCCATTGATATAAAATATCAACCAATTACAACAGGAGTTATATTTTACCGTATCGCATTAGTGAAAGAATTCTACCATAAACGATTAAAAAAGTCAAGTTTTTACATCTCAAAATCTTTTTCTTTCTTTTCTTTTGCTCTTGCAATTTTTCAAGTTCTTGTATGCGTTCTTCTATTTCTTCATCAGTCATATTGTTGTTATATTCATATTTTTTTAATTCTTTTGTTTTTTGATTTTCTTGAATTTTTGTGTTAAGTCTATCGGTTGCTTCTTTTACATAATCACTATTAACAGAGTTGTAAACAGTTATTGTTGTTTTTACATCTCTATGTCCTAATAGTTGTTGAATTACTTTTGGATTTTCATTCATTTCAAAAAGCATGTTAGAAAATGTGTGTCTTAATCCATGAAAGTGGATATTAAATTTGTTTAACCCATTTCTTTTTTTGAACCTATCAAATATTTTGCGACAACCTGAATAAGTTCTATAACTCCCGTCATCGTTTGCAAAAACATAGCTAGTTGGAGCAGTAAGAATTGCTGTAACATCAGGGTTTGTTTGCTGTTTTTCATTTTGTTTATCTTTCCAATTTTTTAAAGTTTCAATAACAATATCAGTAACAGGTATTTCCCTAACACTGCAAGTTGTTTTTGTATCCCCAATAACCGTAACTCTATTTTTAATATTTCCTTCTTCATCAAATTTTGGGACTTGTGTAATCGCACGTTCAACCTTAATTGTTTTATTTTTAAAATCAATATTTTTCCATTTTAAAGCAATAGCTTCGCCAATTCGTAATCCTGCAAACATTAAAGTTATACAAAGTGGTTTAATAAAATTTGCTTCATCTTTATTCAAAGCTTCCAAAAACATATCTCTAATTTCTGGTGGTAAAGCTTTATATTTTTCATCATCTTCTTCATAAACTTTTCTTTTACCTTTAACTTTTACTTTCAAAGTAGGGTTAACAAGCACCCATTTATTATCAATTGCATATTCAAAAAATTGACTTATAAGATGTTTGCATTTTTTTATAGTATCTGTGCTGTAACCTTGGTCAATAAGGTTATTAACTAATTTTTGTATAACATAATTGTCTATTTCATAAACTTTCATTTTTCCAATTAGTGGAGCAATGTGCAATTTGAAATTGCGAATATTGCCTTCAAAAGTTCGTGGAGCTACTGCGCTTTTTTTGAATGTCATAAGATATTCGAACATTAAAGTTTCTAGGTCATTTTGCTCAACTAAATCATAAGAATTACTTTTAATTCTTCCACTTATTTCAGACAATTTTTTTACAACTTCTGCTTGACTTTTACCATAAATTGTTTTTCGTATAATTTTTCCATTTTCATCATAACCAAGTGTTAAAGCACCTCCCCAACGACCATCAC
>CALWJU010000006.1 GCA_944381105.1 uncultured Clostridia bacterium
TTTTTCTTTAATGTAAAATGAACATTTGTTCGAAAATCATATATCCAAACTTCTTTAGTTTGTGGTTTATCGCTAGCTGGTTTATTATCAAAAAATATAACATTGGCCTTTACACCTGGCTTATAAAAAATCCCCGTTGGTAATCTTAAAATTGTATGTAAATCTGTCATTTGCAACAATTTTTTCCTTACAATTTCCCCCGCACCATCTTCAAATAAAACATTATCAGGTACAATTACAGCTGCTTTACCTGTTGTTTTTAAAATAGACCTAATATGTTGAACAAAGTTTAATTGTTTATTAGATGTTGTAACCCAAAAATCTTGACGATTATAAGTCATGTCTTCAGAACTTTCTTCGTCTTCATTAGTTATTTTTATTGAAGATTTGGTTCCAAATGGTGGGTTTGCTAAACAATAATCAAACGACATGGACGGTTTTTGAAGCAAGGCATCAACTCTTTTTATTGGGACAATATCAGAATAAATATCTCCAATATTGTGCAAAAATAAATTCATTAAACACAATCTATATGTTGACCTAACAATTTCCCAACCATAAAATGTTTTATCTTTTAAAAATTTTTTTTGTTCAACATTTAAAGAATATCTATTAGAGTCAGAAATATAAGAATGAGCAGACAACAAAAATCCTCCAGTACCGCATGCTGGATCTACAATAGTTTTTCCAGGTTCTGGTTTCACACATTTAACCATTGTGTTAATAAGTGGTCTTGGGGTAAAATATTGACCTGCACCACTTTTAATATCTTCGCTATATCTTTTCAATAAGTCCTCATATATATCGCCTTTCACATCTGCAGAAAGAGATGACCAATTCTCAGCACCTATCATTTTTATTGTTCTTGATAATAATGCTGGACTGTCAATTTTATTTTGCGAACCTTTAAAAATTTCTCCTATAATTCCTGTTTTTGAACCTAAGGTTTTTAAAATTTCTGCATATTTTTCTTCTAGTGGCTCGCCTGATAATCCTTCTAATTTATCCCAAGAACATTCTGCCGGCAATCCCAAATCTTTGTTATAAGGTGGCAAAGAATATTCATGTGCCATCTTTAAAAATATTAAGTAAGTTATTTGTTCAAGGTAATCTCCATAACTTACGCCAGCATCTCTTAACACATTTGACAAATTTGTTACATTGTTTGCAAGTGATGTTTTATCTATCATAATTTCTCCTATTAGGCCGCAATTAAAACGGTATTCATTTCATTTAATATATTCATATATCCATATGTTTTCTCAAATAGTTGGTAGAATTTGCCAAGTCCACCATATACATCAAAAGGTGATAATTCTAAGTCATCTGGAGTAATATACAGTGAAGTTGTTATATGGTCTTTTATCATTCTAAGCCATTGCATTTGTTCATCTGTAAATTGTGATTTACTACCACCCCCAGCATTTTTCGCAAAAACCCATTTTTTGAAATTCTCATTTACTTCAGCAGAAAATGGAGCAAGTGTCGTTGTATAACCTAAGGAATATTTTACAAGAGATACTATATCTGTTAACATTTTTGTTTTTGATACCTTTGTTTTACTATTTTCAGTCAAACCATATGCATTCCAAACTTGTTCATAAGAAATGCCATTATATTTTAGTTTTGCATAAAGTTCTTCAAGCATAGCAAATGTTAAAGGCCTCTCCCTGTATTGTTTATTGTAAATAATACTCAAAGCATCAATTTCATCTTTATTGTTTTGAATAAATTGTTTAAATGTTTCAATAACTTTTTCAGCTTTTGTTATTTGCTCTGAACTCCAGCTAGAAGAAACGACTTCGTCAATATTTACAGTATCAATAATTTGGTCATGAGAAGACCTTGCCTGCAATATTGCTTCTCTGAATTTTGGATCACAGAAAGGCTTTGATATTTCTTTAATAAATTCAGTTTGATATTCTTTTATTTCACTTTTAGTTGGTTCTCTATCAATAGACAAGTTTTTCTGAGTTTCCTGTTTAATAAAATCTTCATCATAAGCATTTAATATATCTGAAATTATTTCTTTTGGTTGATATCCACTTATCCCTTTAAAACTTTCTCTTTCTTTGTCTGTTAAAACTTTATCAAGCCTAATTAATCTATTTGCAGTGCTTATCATTATATCTTCAGTTGTATTTCCACCAGCAATATTCATAAGTAAATCTTTTAATGACATAGATGGTTTCCTTTCTAAAGGTCTACTATCAGACTTTTTAGATTTAGTAACACCAACAGCATCAACAATCACAAATCCTTGTTTATTTTCACGGACTGTTCTATTTACTTTTTGCATGTCTTCAGCATTGCAAGTTCTTGTTCCTCTTCCTTTCATTTGCTCATAATAATTTTTACTTCGCACATCTCTCATAAACAATAAACATTCAAGGGGCTTAACATCTGTTCCTGTCGCTATCATATCAACTGTAACTGCAATTCTTGGATAATACGAATTTCTAAAATCACCAAGAAGAGTCTTTGGATTCTCTTCTGTGTGATATGTGATTTTTTTACAAAATTCATTACCTTCGCCAAACTCTTCCCTCACAATATTGATTATATCATCTGCATGACTATCAGTTTTTGCAAATATTAGAGTTTTAGGCACCTCTTGTATACCATCTGGCAATCTTCTGTTTGGAAATATTTTCGGAAGAGCTTCTTTAAATGCTCTAATTATATTTCTTATTGTTGATTTATTTACAACAGTTCTATCAAGTGATGTTGGCTCATAAACCAAATCATCATCCATTTCTTCCCAACGAGTTTTTCTTGATAATCTATCTCTTTTTTGAATATTTTGTTTACAAATATATCCACCTTTAGTTGAAATTTTTGTTTCAATAATATACTCATCTTCTCCAACATTTACACCATCAATAATTGCCTGTTCTCTTGAATATTCTGATACAACATTTTCATTAAAATAACCGAATGTTCTTTTATCTGGTGTAGCTGTCAAACCAATTTGGAAAGCATCGAAGTAATCTAATACTTGTTGCCATACATTATAAATTGAACGATGACATTCATCAATTATTATAAAATCAAAAAATTCACAAGGATATTTTTGATTATATTTTATCTCTTTCGGTTTAAAATTGAAAAGCACATTTTCTTCAACTTGTTCGTCTAAATCTTCTCCACGAAGAATTGAATACATTCTTTGAATAGTGCTTATACAAACATTTGCAGAGCTTGAAATATTAGAAGAATTTAGTCTTTGAACATTATAAAGTTCTGTAAAAAGTCTTACATCATCATTTGGTTTATATGCTTGAAATTCGGTTTCGGCTTGCTCACCAAGATTCTTTGTATCAACTAAAAACAAGATTCTTTTTGCTTTTGCATATTTTAAAAGTCTATAAATAAATGAAATTGCAGTAAAAGTTTTACCTGCACCTGTAGCCATCTGAATTAAGGCTCTTGGCTTATTTTCAGCGAAAGATTTTTCTAGATTTTTTATGGCAATAATCTGACAATCTCTATAACCTTTTGTCAAAAGTTCTGGAAGATTATGTTTTAATCTGTTCCTTAAAGTTGAATAGCCTTCTTTTTCTTCTTTTATCCAATCGGAAAGTTGTTCTGGAGTATGGAAGTTAAATATTTTTCTTGCTCTACACTTTTCATCACTTAAATCTGTAAAATTTATTATAATATCAGTACTTTCATATAGAAACCGTAATGG
>CALWJU010000007.1 GCA_944381105.1 uncultured Clostridia bacterium
GGTTTATAGAGGACACTTTGACAATGCCTCTTACCGAGGATATTACAATTGCCGAGGACGAGAATATAACAATCTATACAAGAACCGCAACCCTTGACAAATTGTCATTTACATTAAGTGATGACGAGACAACCTATTCAGTTTCAGCATCAAGTGAGGATATCTCTGGCGAGGTAGTTGTGCCAAGAATGTATACAGATGAGTCAACAAGCGGTCTTGTAACAGAGGTTGCTGATAATGGGTTTAATATTAGTAATGGCATTCCTGTAAGTACTAATATAGATAACTTAACAATGGCTATAATACCAAACAGCATTCAAACAATTGGAACACGTGCGTTTTATTATAACAGGAGTATGAGTTTTATAAACATTCCTCAGGGTGTTACAACAATTGGAGATGAAGCGTACCGTTCATGTTACAGCGTCAATTCAATTACAATTCCTAGCACAGTTGAATCGATCGGAACTAATAGTTTAAGACTCACATGTCTAGCAGAGGTATACAATTATTCATCGTTCAACATTGAACTAGGCTCAACCGAAAATGGTTATGCTGGGTACTACGCAAAAGTAGTTTACAATGCAGGCGACTTAACGAATGGCAAGCCAGAGCCAAGAGTTAATACTATTGATAATATGAACTATTATATTTACGAAGATGACTTTATTGCCTTAGCACCAATAGTTTCACGTGCAGAAGTAAAAGATATCGTACTTAATGAAAACACAACAGAAATAAATAGGAATGCATTTTATTACTGCACTGCTCTCGAAACAATAAATATACCAGATAGTGTACAAAGTATTGGTTCATACGCATTTTACCATTGCGATAGATTAGCATCACCTATTGTGATACCAGAAGGAGTAACATCTATTGAAGCATATACATTTAATAATTGTCTAAACCTGCCAGCAGTAACAATCCCAGATAGTGTCCAAAGTATTGGGAATTTTGCTTTTGTAAATTGTTTGAGTATGTGGTCAATAATTATCCCTCAAAATGCAACATCAATAGGGAATAATGCGTTTGACGGTGGTATAATTGAAGTTTACAATTACTCTGATCTAGTTATTGAAGAAGGTTCATCCGATAATGGTGGCTTAGGACAGAGTGCAAAAGTTATTTATAATTCAGAAGATTTACAGGAAGGAAGACCTGAAACTAGAATACAAGTAATAAATGGTGTACAATATTATGTATATGAAGATGACTTTATTGCATTAGGACCAAAAACTTCACCTAATCATTTACGTAACGATGTGTTAAGTGTTGACCTTGCAGACAATACTACTGAAATTATTGATTACGCTTTTTACTATTGTGAAAATTTAAGTGAAATCACAATACCAAACACGGTCAAATCTCTTGGTTTTGCTGCTTTAAGTCGTTGCAATTTTATTTCAATAGTAATACCAGAAGGAGTAGAAACATTGGGGGAAGGCTTATTCAATGTTAATGAAAATCTTGTAGAGGTAACTATCCCAAATACTGTTACCACAATGGGAGATGCAGTGTTCTTGAATTGTCCAAATTTGAAAATAGTAAACGTATCTGAATCTTTAACAGAAATACCTGCTCGTACTTTCGGTAGTGCTCATATAGAAAGCATAATAATACCAGAAAGTGTAAAAAATATTGTATCTGGTGCGTTTGAAAATTGTTCTGGACTTGCAACAGTAACTATTAATAGTGGAGAGATATACGTGGCTGCTACGAGCAATACTACATGTGGTAATCTTTTAAGATATGCAACTACGGTTAGAGTTTTAGCAAGTATTGTTGATAATCCTGAGAATACTAATACTTGGCTCAATGGCTCGGCTTGGACTAAGAGCGAAAGTGCTGAGGGTGGCTACTATACATATACCCGTGAAATATAAGACTATTGAATAATAAAAAAGTTGGCAAAATAAATGCCAACTTTTTTCAACAACAAAATACTTGTTTGAATTGCAATAGCAAATATAACAAACTGCTTAAAAAATTGGTGTCATTATGCTTTAAATTATTTTTTTGGATACCTGTCCATTGGCATGGTATCATGCACTTTTAAGTCCTCTTCGTTTTGCTTGAATAATGACTATCTAAAATTTTCTGGGTTGATAATTCGAATTCTATTTCCGTTTTGTTTTGCAAAGCGAACGGTATTTCCTGTTCCGCTTGGCTTGCCATTCCAGCAAGCAATACATATAGAAGAATGGTCAACCATATATTTATTTCGGTCGTTCATACAGGTAGGTGTGTAATGGTCATATAGTGTGATAACATCATCACACTTTTTTAAGATTTTTTTATATCTTTTTTGTTGTTCGGGTTTCCATTTAATTTCTTGCATAGCACATGGCACAACAGCAATAACTTTGACGTTGTGCTTTTTTCTTAATTCAAGCAAAATCTCTGCACCAATCATATCAAAGCCCTCCGCCATACCTATCAAAAAAGTTGTTATGCCATACTCAATTGCACCAACAAAAACCTTTTTAACTTCTTCCTTAAACCTTACACAACTTTCCTTGCTCTCATCATATCCCCAAGGAAGAGATTTTGGTCGATGACCTGTCAAACAAATTGTTTGTTCTTTTGTAAAAGTAATCTCCATATATTTACCTCTTAGAAGTTCCTCGCAGTGAACTATATTCTTATTGTAGCAGTAAAATTTTTAAAATCAAAGCGTTTACCATGATGAACTAGATTTTTTAAAAGAAAATATATAATTCCTTGTAGTGAACGGAATAATTTACTATGGAGGTAATATGAAATTAAATGAGGCTATTGCTGAAAGGATAAAAGAATTATTAAAGGAAAGAGGCTTATCAAATTATTATTTGTTTAAGAAAGGTGGCATACCTCGTTCTACTATCTCTGCTGTAATAAACGCTAAAAAGAAAAATGTTAGCACAAATACTGTTTATCAGATTAGTGCAACATTAGAATTATCTCTTAAAGATTTTTATGATAGTCCTATTTTTGATGCTGTTGATGATTAATCGTCTAGGAGAAGGATATGAAATTAAATAAAGCATTTGCATTAAGAGTTAAAGAATTATTAAAAGAGAAGAAAATGACACAATACAAGTTGGCACAAGCAACAGGTCTTTACCATAGCACAATGACTGATATTTTAAATTGCAAATATGAAACACCAAATTTTATGAATGTTGCGCTTATCATCAGAGAATTAGGTATCTCGTTTGCAGAATTTTTCAATAGTCCACTTTTTGATTTTGATAATTTAGAGATTAAAGAAAAATAATAATACCTATTTGACGATTTGATTTTGTAGTGGTGAGATATAAAACTTTAATTCAAGACTTTTTTCTCTGATGATAAAAGAAAACGTTATAATTTTACTGTATAATCAAAAAAAACTTGCCGTGTTGACAAGTTTTTTTGTTGAAAATTAAAGGTTATTTTTTTAGTTTTAGTCCGTCTTTGAAGGCGTTGCCGACACGAGTGCCTACTTTGTAGTACCCATGTGTGTATGGGTCAAAGGCTATGGCTTCTACTAGGTCTATGTCAACCTTGCCCTCTTTCATTACTCTTTCATCCACGCTAACGTTGACTACTTTTCCTATAACTCCGCACCCATATTCATCATCTTGATATTCGATAAACTCACATTCAAGGCAGATAGGAAATTCATTTATAATAGGGGCGTCAACATTTTGTGATTTTGTTGCAGTTAGACCGCTTTTTTCAAATTTATTTTTATAGGTATTTGCAGATACCACGCCAAAATAGTCAGCCTCTACCACATGTTTGGCATCTGCTATGCTTACAGTAAATGCATTACGCTTTTTGATGTTTTTTACAGATTTATGGGATTCTGTCAGGTTTAATACCACATGGTCTCGCTCTAGCATTGTGCCCCATGCGGCGTTCATAACATCTATGGTACCGTCATCATTATATGTTGCTATCATTAGTACAGGCATTGGGAATATGCCCTCAGTTGTTTTAATATCTTTTCTCATAAAATCCTCCTTGACAATATAATTATACCACTTATATTTTGCAATACCAAAATATTTTTTGTTTTATTTCTTATTGTCCTTGCAATATTTCTGTAAATGTGATACTATTTTAATAAACAAAATGTTTGAGTTTTATTGAGGAGAATATGAGCAAATTATTACAAAAGAGAAGCATTTTATTATTTCTTTTTGCTATTTTGACAATGCTTAGTTGTTTTGCATTTATAGGCCACGACAACGTTTCATCCGCAAGTGATAGCGTGAAAGAATTTTTGGTATTTGAAGATGAATACAAACAATTGTTAAATGAAGAAAGTTCTAATGCAGTTATGCGTATGAGCGGTATTAGCAATAGTCAATCACCTTATAGTCTAAAAAGGCTTATTGTGGCTGGACAGTTAAGTCAAACCTATGGAGCAAACAAGGTTATTGAGGGTTATAAAAACTATTACATTCTTTGCTATGACAGTGAAGAGGAGACAGAGCGAGCATACAACTTATTATCTTTAAGAGATGACCTTACTGTTGTTGTTGATCAACAAGTTTATGCTAGTGGTTATTCTGACAATACATATTCCTATTCAGACTATGACAGTTGGGGCGCAGAGGCTATGGACGTGGGCGGTATAGGTGAGTATTTAGAAGATTATGGAACAGACGAAGAGGTAGTTGTTGCCGTCTTTGATACAGGCATAAGGACAACTCATGATTATTTCCAAGATAGATTTTTAGTTGAAAATGGACAGATTGTAGGGTATAGTTATTATACAAATTCTTCTTCTACTTATGATTTTGAAGATGACAACGGACATGGCACTCATGTGGCTGGCATTATAAGTCAACTTACCCCTAAAAATGTCAAAATTTTACCTATAAAGGTGCTAAGTGCGAGTGGAATGGGCTCGTTTGGAACAATATTCCTAGCAGCCCTCAGGTTTGCAGAGGTTTATCAAGATTACAATATTTGCTGTATTAATATGAGTATTTCTGGAAACAATTCAGGACTTGAAACAATTATTTCCTCCGCCATAGATACCCTTAGAGAAAATAACATTCTATGTGTGGTATCTGCTGGCAATGACGAAATGGATACCACTTCCTACTATCCTGCTTTTTGTGATAGTGCTATAACTGTTTCTTCGCTAAAAGAGAGTGAAGATGGTGTGTATGAATATGATAGTTCATATTCTAATTTTGGCGACAGTGTAGATATTTCAGCGCCAGGCACAAGTATTATTTCGGCATCATATAGGTCAGATAGTGGACTTGCTATGATGTCAGGTACATCTATGGCAGCCCCTCATGTAAGCGCTGCAATTGCACTTTTGTGCTCTGATGGCGTGTATTGGCAAAGTACCTCTCCGACGTATAGTGCTGACATTATTGAGGAGCGACTTTATCAAAATGCCATTGATTTAGGGGAAGAGGGCAAAGATGAATTTTATGGCTATGGTATGGTAAACCTAAGATATTTTAATGTTGACAGTTCGCAAGATGTTTTGACCTTTTTTGGTGATGACGGACAGGAGATAGATACTAGCCAGTATATTGAGTTCGAAGAAGAATTTACTCTTACTATTGAGGCAGAGGCAAATTATCAAATCTATTATACAACAGATTTTACTTTGCCAACTATAAACTCAAAACTATATACCGCTCCGATAGATATAACTCACTCTGATATTTATTATTTTATGGCTTTTAAGATTGAGAATGGATATACGAGTGCAAGTTCAATTCTCTACAAACTCGATCTGTTTAATCCTAATGATGATATTGACGATTTTTTTGTTAATACCAATGGTAAACTTACGAGATACACAGGACATTTTAGCGAACTTAAAGTGCCTAGTGTGGTAGACGGTAGAACTGTTACAGGGCTTGGTGCGAGACTCTTTAATGAAAATGAAATTGTGTCCTTGACTTTACCAAATACCTGCACAAAAATAGGAGAATATTGTTTTTCTGGGTGCGAAAATCTTAAAAACATTGAAATGGACGGAGTTACAACTATTTCGTCCTATGCGTTTGAGGGGTGTAGCCTTTTAAATGAGGTTGATTTAAAAAATGTTCAGTATCTAGGCGAGGAAAAGGCAAATCAAGATATTTTAGGCCGTGTTTTTAAAGGATGTACATCACTTGAAGAGGTATATTTGCCAAACGTGGTAGCCATGGGAGAGTTAAACTTTGAAAATTCCTCTGTAAACTTGGTGGCAATTGGAAATTCATTTACCTTAACTTATGGCGAAAGCGTGGGAGAGGGTATAACTATTTATGGATATGAAGGTAGTTATGCTGAGCAATACAGCGAAGAATATGGCAACACCTTTATTGTTATTGAACCTTTTTCGCTTATAACAGATTTGCCTTTAACGAAAGAAACAAGTCAAGGGGCGGAGGAAAGATTAGAGGTTAGTGCAAGCGGACTTGGTATCAAGTATCAATGGTTTTCTACCTCAGACGGTTATGATAATGGTGTAGCTCTCAATGGAGGAAATGAACGATATTTAGATATACCCACTTATGATATTGGAACAGTTAAATATTTTGCACGTTTAACAGATTGGGAGGGCAATGTTATTGACTCGTCAATTTGCGAGGTTAATGTCAATAGAGATGATGATGTGTACATATGTCAAATTTTCACCTCGGCTGGCTGGAAATACTATACCTCTCTTAGCAATGCAATAAAAGATTGTAAGGATAATGGAGTGATAGTTTTAATTCAAGATTGCTATCTGTCTGATAGTTTAATAATAGATAAAAACATTACTTTGCTTTCAAGCAATAGGGCAACTATTTACATTGACGAAGCGCTTGAAAACGAGCAGGCGATATTTAATATATCAAAGACTTTGACAATAGGTTTTAATCAAGAAAGTTATCAAGACATTCCTGTAACAAATATCTATATTGATGGACAAAATTTAAGTTTAAATACTGTCTTTTCTATTTCTCAAAATGGAATGCTGTCATTACAAGAAAATTGCCAAATAGAAAACTTTACAGCAAAAAATTTGGTGTTTGGAGAAGATAACTCCTCTTTGACTATGCAAGGAGGGGTAATAGCAGACTGCACTTTGTTAAACTCGCAAGGAAATTATTTGATTGATGTAGCATATTTAACAATAGAAAATGCAATGATTACGAATATACTTGCAGAGGGTGGCGGAATAATTAATGCTAGGGGCAATAATATTGTAATAAATAATCTTATTTTGAGTGAAAATTATGCCAAATATCTTATTTGGGCAGGTGTTGGTGGACAGGCTGAAATCAATAATGTTGAGTTTGTTGAAAATGATTGTCAATCTCTTATACATTGTGTTTTTACAAAAGAAGAGGGCTTTCTGAGTTTAAAAAATTGTTCTTCTGAAAATAACTTTTGTGCTACTTACTCTTATTATGATTTATATTTGAGCGAAGACGAGACAAATGAAAATGGCTATAAAATTGAAGTTGAAAACTGTAATTTTACTAGTTTCTATATAAATAATAGTAGTTCATATATCACTATCTATATGCTAGGTAGTGTTAAAACAGATAAAATTAAAATTGATGTTTTTAATGGAGAGGCTTATCAAAACAATCCTATTATAATTACAGTAAATGACAATATAGGTTTTTTATACAATGATGAATATAATTTTGCTATTATGGAGCAGAATGATGAACAAAATTACATTTATTTGCAAGAAAAAGTGCGATATAAACTTGAATATATAATTGAGGGACAAGATAGCGTTATACAATATTATAGTGCAGGGGAAGAAATTGTTTCAATAGAAAATCCTGAGAAAGTTGGCTATAAATTTGTTGGCTGGTTTGAAGATGAAGAGGGAGAAAGGGAATACAATTTTTCTGTTATGCCAGAGCAAAATGTTGTAATTTATGCCAAATTTCAAGAATTGACATTTACCATTACCTCATCCAGCAGTGAAAATGGGCAGATTTCTCCAAGTGGAATAAGCCAAATTGAATATGGTGGTAGGCAAACATTCTCAATAGTTGCAGACAATGGTTATTTTGTATCAAACATTTATGTAGATGATAGAATTTTGACAGAACTAGAACTTGAAAATGCAATTACAAATGGATATACCTTTTCAAATGTAAAAGAAAATCACACTATTCATGTGGATTTTGAAGCATTGACTTTTAATATTTTCTATCATTTAATTTCAGGTCAAATTGAAACAATTTCGTGTAAGTATAATGATATGATTGAAGAATATTTTCCTATAAGAAAGGGATATGATTTTATAGGGTGGTATCAAGATGAACAATTGTTAAATGAATATGAGTTAGGACTTATGCCAGCAGAGGATATTCATTTGTATGCAAAATGGCAAATACAACTTTTTGTTTTAAACTCGTATGTTGAAGGAAATGGTTCTATAAGTCCAAGTGGTGAAATTTCAAGGCAGTACAATTCAACAGTTACTTATAGTTTTATAGCAGATGAAGGGCATTATGTCTCTTCGATTATTGTTGATGGGGTTCAGTTGGATAGTCAGCAATTATCAAATGCAATAAACTATGGATATTCATTCTCTAATATTTCAAAGGCACACAGCATAAGTGTATCGTTTGATGTATATAAATATGCTATTAATCTTACTGTTGAGGGAGATGGAAGATTTTACTGTAATCAAGACTTGTCTATAATAGAATATGGCGAGTATAGATTGTTTTACATAGATACTGACTTTGATAATTATGATGTTGAAATTTATGTCAATGGTTCACTTATCGAAAATGGCGACCACGGAGTTTTAAGAATTAACGATATACAGCAAAATCTAAATATAGGAGTTAGATTTGTAGAAAAGCCTTTCTTCTCCACAGAGGTCGGCAATATTGTTTTGATTGTAGGTGGAGTAATAAGTGCTATCATATTAGTGTCAACTGTCATAATTATAATTTATAGACGAAAAAGATTTTACTCTGATATGAATAATTACTAAAAAAAATTCCTTTATTTTTAAAGGAATTTTTTGTCAAAAGTTTTATAATTTTTACATTTTTAATATTTAGTTTCTTAATTAATTTATATTTTTTCTTTTAATTTTCTATAATTTTTGTTAAATTTAACATAATTTTGTCAAAATTTATTAAAATTTATCGTTTTAACTAAATTATTTTTTATTCTTTGTTTCTTTTCTAAAACATAGAAACCAATCAAGACAATACATATTAGGGTCATTACTCTCAACTCTTTCTTTTGCAACTCCGCAAGAGCCAGCGGTTGGAACAATTACATCATCTCCTGGTTGCCAATCGGCAGGTGTAGCACAAGCGTCCTTGTCTGCTTTTTGCAGTGCTAGAACAATACGTTTTATTTCTGCAAAATTTCTGCCTGTTGATATTGGATAGTAAAGAATTGTTCTTATAATACCTTTTGGGTCTATTATAAACACCGCTCTTACTGCCTGAGTAGTTGATTGAGATGGTTGTATCATTCCATATTTTTTTGCTATTTCCATTTTTATATCTTCAATTAGAGGAAATTTTACTTCAATATGAGATTTGTCCTTCCAAGTAAGTTCTTGTATTTTTCGTAGCCATGCAATGTGAGAGTATAGCGAGTCCACGCTAAGTCCGACTAATTCGGTATTGATTGCCTTGAATTCTTCCATCATAGAACCAAATGTCATAAATTCAGTAGTGCAAACGGGTGTAAAATCGGCAGGATGAGAAAAGAGTATCACCCATTTGCCTTTATAGTCCTCTGGGAAATTTATTTCTCCTTGTGTTGTAACTGCTTTAAATGATGGTGCATAGTCGCCAATTAGTGGCATTCTGTTTTCTTCCATAATGTCTCCTTTATTATTTTAATTTTTCGAGAAAAACTTCTCTATCATTATTATACAAAACTATCATCTTTTTTCAAAATTATTTTTATAAATTAAAGTAATCATTTAATTTATCATATATAATTTTGTTGACATTTTACTTGCTTTTATTTTTTAAAAATGTTAAAATAAATTTAGATAGGAGTCAAATATGGGAATTTTAAAGAATATTGAATGGGCTGACACAAGTAGCAACCTTATCATCTGGAAATATCCAATAAACAAAGATCATGTAAATAAAGGTTCTGCTTTGACAGTTAGAGAAAGTCAAGTTGCAATCTTTGTTGATAAGGGTAGGCTTGCCGATGTGTTCTTGCCAGGGTTTTATAAACTCGACACAAATAATATGCCAGTACTTACAAAACTTATGTCATGGAAATATGGATTTGAAACACCTTTCAAGTCTGATATATATTTTGTAAATACTAAGCAATTCACAAATCAAAAGTGGGGTACTGCAAACCCTATTCTTGTGCGTGATAAAGATTATGGGGCTGTTAGAATACGTGGCTTTGGCAACTATTCTTTTAAGGTTGATGACGCATACGTGTTTATGCAAAATCTTAGTGGTACAAATACTAAATTTGAAACTAATCAAATCACTGATTACCTTAGAAGCATGGTGGTAAGTGGAATTTCAGACGCTATCGGAGAGAGCAAGGTTGCTGTACTTGATATGGCTGCAAACTTACAAGAACTTTCAAGAATGGTTGAAAGTAAAGTTGCTGACGACTTTAAGCAAATAGGACTGGAACTAACAAACTTTGTATTTGAAAGTTTTTCTCTTCCAGAAGAACTTGAAAAGGCACTTGACAAAAACACAAGCCTCGGTATGATGAGAGGAAACATGGATGTTTATACACAAATGGAGACCTTAGAGGCAATGAAAGAGGCTGCCAAAAATCAAGGAAGTGCTGGTGGAACTATGGGTGCTGGCATGGGACTTGGTATGGGTATGGGACTTGGTAACATATTTGCAAACAATATGCAACAGATGAGCCAAAATAATAACACAAAACCTGCCGAGCAGACTAAGACTTGTCCAAATTGTAATGCAGTCTTGCATGGAAATCCAAAGTTCTGTCCAGAATGTGGGCAGAAGATTAAACTTGTTTGTCCAGATTGTGGTACTGCTATTAAGGGCAATGCAAAGTTTTGCCCAGAATGCGGAAGGAAACTAAAATAATGGTCAACAACATAGACAATAATAACATTGAAGAGAAGTTATATAGTGATGATAATCTCGATGTAACTATATATAAATGCCCTAATTGTGGTGGAGAGGCAATGTTTGAACCTAACAGCCAGAAGATGAAATGTCTATATTGTGGAGGACTCTTTGAAATAAACAATAATTCTATTGCACAAGAAAGAGAACTCGATGAACTGCTAAAAAGCGGAGACGTTTGGGAAGAGGCTGAGGTATATCAGTGCAAGACTTGTGGGGCAAAAGAGGTAATTTCTAAACAAGAGGTCTCAGTAAAGTGTGCTTTTTGTGGCACTAATAATATAATTAAAAGCGAAGAACTTCCTGGGATTAAACCGCAGGGGGTTACTCCTTTTAAATTAGATAAAACTAAGGCAAGTGAAATTGCGGTAAAATGGGCAAAGAAAAAGTTTTACGCTCCTAGAAATTTTAAAAAGAGTGTTAAGGCAGAGAATTTACATGGACTTTATAATCCTGTCTTTACATTTGACTCGCAGACTATAAGTTCATACCGAGGAAGACTTGGAAAAAACTATGTTAAATATAGATTCAGGGACGGTAAGAGAGTAGCCTATACTGAAACTAGATATTTCAATATATCTGGAAGTCAAGATTTGCTTTTTGATGATCTCTTAGTTCAAGCCTCTTCGACTATTCCAAACAACATTATAAAATCGATTGAACCTTTTCCTACAAAAAAGGCAATGGCATATTCGACAGAGTACCTGAGGGGATATTCTGCTAGTACTTATAACAAGTCAGGTGAGGAGTGCTGGAAAGAATGTAAAACTACAATGCACCAAAGAATAGAAAGTGCTATTCTAAAAAGATATGATTATGATGTGAAGGTGTCGCTGTCAATAGATACCAAATATTTAAATAGTCAATATAAATATGTTTTAGTACCTATTTATGTCGGACATTATACATATAAGCAAAAACTTTATAATTTCTATATCAATGGATATAGTGGCAGAATAGGCGGAAAAACACCTGTCTCAAAATTAAAAGTTGGGCTAACTGTATTATTATCATTACTTTTAATCGCTGGCATTGTTTTACTATTTATGTATTTTTAAGGAGGGGAAATGGAGGTAACTCAAATTATTTTAATCGCTATTTGTGCAGTATTTCTTGTAGTGATTGCAATTTACTGTATAAGTCTAATTGTTAAAAATAAAAAGGATAGCGACAAAAAAGTAGACGGCTTTGAGGTTATTGACGGTGTTAGGTATACCAAAGATGATAAAGTCGTGGATGACAAAGGAGAAGCAAAACTTACACTGAAAAAAGGCGATATAATGCTTGAACGAGGCAAAGATTATGTTGTTGGCAAAGATTTGCTTGCTGGTAAGTATACTATTCTTACAGCAGACGAAAACAATGATGTTGTTGCTATTAGGATAGGTGGTCTTGTCAAAGATTATAAGCATTTTTCGGCAGTTGTGCTTACCGAGGGCGATATAATCTCGCCTGTCTCGGCAAATGTAATATTAAGATAGGAGGATATTATGGGAAGAAATTTATGGTATAAAGTTTTAGGAACTTTGTTTGTTATTGTTGCACTTGTGCTTTGGCTATTGTCAATAGTTGTGCCAGAAACCTTTGGGTTTTTCTCACTCGCATGGGCAGGCGTAGTTATCTGTGGAGGTCTAGGGCTTGTAATTTTGCTTAATGGGTGTTTTCAAAAAAATGTTTCCACAATAAAGAAAATGAAAATATGGTTCGGTATTGCTTTGATAGTATGTGCATTCCTTTGCCTTGTATCTGAACTTGCAATTCAAGGAAGTATTGTTATACCAATAATTGCAATTATAATAGCAGGCGGACTATTAATAACAATCCTTGCAACTGGTGGTGCAAAATGGGATGAAGGCGACAATCACAAAGCAGGATATAAAAACTATCACGAGAGAAAGGCAGAAGAGGAGAAAGCGGAAAAAGAAGAGGGGAAATAGTATTTTTAAAGGTACAATTTAGAATTAAGACTACTTATCCATCTAAAAAATATTTAATATACAAACAAAAATATTAAATTTAATCTTGCGAAAATACACTAACTAAATAACTTGAAAAAATAAAATTAAAAATATTAAAAAATGAAAAATATAATTAAAAATAACAAAAATAACATAATTTAATTAAAATTATGTTATTTTTTCATATAAAAGCGTTTTTTAGTCAAAATATTAAATATTATTTCATTTTTTATAAAAGGATTTTTTGTACTAAAATGGTCAATAAATTTTACCATTCAAAATATTTTAGTTTTATTATTCTATTTTAAGTCAAAATGTGAACCGCAGTACTGACAAGTGTAGCCATTTTCCTCGCTTTTCAATGTTCCGCCACAGTTTGGACATTTATTGGATGAAACCTTTTTCTTTGGTGCTTCTTTTTGATTTGGTGAGAGAACAGAACCATTAAAAATATAACCTGTAATATATTTCTTTTTTATGCCCGTTATAATAAGGTCTCTTGCCATTCTCTCTCTAATTTGAAGTTGACTTGCGACTTCTCCAACAGTGGTAAGGTGATCTTCCATAACAGCATCTACTACATTTTTAAGTGCTTTTTTATTTGCATATGCCGTCCATATCATAGGAGTGCCATAAAAGCCGATGACAGCAAAGGCTATACCAATACCTAAAATAGCCCAAATTGAATTTGTCGCTCCATAGATTAGAAGAGGTATGCCTAAAACAAAGAGCAATGTAATCACAATTGAAATGACAAGTAATTTCTTTATATCTTTATTAATGTCTACAACTTTATCTTTCATACAAATATTATATACAATAAAAAATCAAAAAGTAAAGTAAAATAATAAAATTACAAAACATTCTTGTAAAATATTAATTTAATGATAAATATTTATTTTAGTATTGAAAAAATATTTTTCTATGTTATAATATTTAGTAGGAGTGTGAAATGAGAAAGTTAGGTGAAGAAGATTTTCAAAACTTATTAAAAAACAATGAAATGATCAAACTTGCTTCCGAAGAACTTGAAAAGATTTTTAAAAACAAGTTTTGTTTAACTGAGGAAGAGATAAAAAGTACTATTTTGGATATCGTATCAAATTTTGACGAAGAGGTAGTATTAAAACTGACTGATGTTTTTCAAAAGTTTGTTGAAAATGATATAGAGAATTTTGATAGAAAAAAGAGAAATAGTTTTGCAAAGAGGACTATCAAATATTGTATTGACCTCTATTATGAAAATAGTAACTTTATAATACAAGATTTCTTTGAGGTTTTAGAGCAGGCAAAAAAATTAAAAATTGACCCATTTAAGATTGCGATTAAAGGCAATTTAATTAATGCAACAAAAGAGTCTTTCAATAAAAGCCTTGTTGCTTTGGTTGAGAGTGAGTATGAAGATTTAATTACAGGGAATATGTTTCGCTTGTTTGATTTAGATGAAATAAAAGAAGTGCTTGAACAGTGTAGTTCTCTTATCTGTGGAATCAATGAAAAAAGAATTCAAAAAGTGCTCTATCTTTTATCAGATTTTATATATGACGAGGAGACTGACGAATATATAATTTCGCCACGAGATATTATAAGAAAGTGTTATATGATTTTAAAAGAATCTCCTAAAAATCTTGAAAGAAATATAGACTATCTTTTAGATACCTTTGTTCCTGATAGGATGAGTAAGAGAGAACTCGTTTTGCGTATATATCAATCTCCGTCAATACTTCTTTGCTCTCCAAAAAAGATTAAAGAGTTTGAAGGGGTGCTTGCTGAGAATATTTATAAAATTATAAATGATGAGGGTTTTTCACTATACAAACTAAATGACGAACAGAAACTTGAATTTGCTACCAGCGAGGCTGAAAAATATTGTAATAATCTTGACAATTTTAATACAATCAATGGAATAAATAAGAAGGGAATTAGAAATATTGAAAATATAAGAGAAATTCTTATTAAAAATTTGGGTGCAAATAACGCTCTAAAATGTATAAATAAGCCTTTTATTCTTGATACTGATGCAAATGTTCTAGACTGTTTCCTTTTAAGGCTGGCAAAAGAAGAATTTAATAATAAAGATTTCCGTACTTTCTTTATTGAGAATACAAGAAAATGTATGGATTATATCAAGAGAGAGAAAGGTGCAGGCGTAAGCGTTATAGGAAAATCGTCCTCTGATAAACGAGATAAAACAATTGCAGATAAAGAGGCTATTCCTACTGACGAAGATGCAGAAAAAACCTATCAAGAAAAACTAGCAAAATTGTCAGAAGTGCAAAAGAGAGAGTTGCAAAAGATAATGGATAATTTCTATGTCAGGTTTAATAAAAAAGATAAAGAGGGCGAAGATGCACTCTCTGAGGAAGAGGCCTTTCAATTAGCAAAGAGCAAAGACAAAGATGAATTAATAATTCCATACCTCAACATACTTGATAAGGTTGAGACATATTTAGATACTATGTATGGAGATGGATACTGCAAGAGTTTTCATATTGAAGATTATGTGAACTCCTATAAAGACAATATCTTTTGCGAGCATAAATTTCATCTAATGTCAAAAGAACTTGATGAAAAAATTAGAAATTCTTCTCTGCTCAGTGCTGTCTATGTTGATGTTGGGAGCAATTTGCCAAATTATAAAAAGATTTATCAAACTTTGCTTGAATCTATGAAAACATTAAACAAATATATTTCGGAAAGCAAGGATATAAATGAAAGAACTTATGCTTTATCAGATGATTTGGCTGAAATGCAAAGGAATGTGGTTGAACTTTTTGATAAAGCAGGATATTTTAAGCATGAGTCAAGTAGTTTCGCAACAGAGGCTTTGTTTAATGAGACTAACTATCTACAATATGTAATGTTCATGTATGACAAACTAAAACAAAGTTATCCTAATAGATATAAAGATATAATATCTGAAAGCGTCATTCAAGAAATGCTCGACGAAAGTCCTTTTGTTGATAAATTGATAGTGTGTTCATTTGTAAATACCATATCTCAAAACATTGAAAATATAATGTCGGCTAGAAATTTATATTATATAGGACTCTTAAAAGAGGCAGGATTGCCTATTGATGAGGATAGTATCAAAGATGGATCAAAATTAAAAATCTATACAGAAAACCCATATTTAAATGAAGGGGATAGGGAAAAGCTTGTAGAAATTTTAACAAACATAAACTCTATCAACTATTTTAGGGAAAAAGTTTTATATAGTGGAAAAGCCAAAGCACAAACAGACAAGTTTAGAAGCAATGTTGACTTGCAGGGGTGGCTTTCAAATGGTTTGTGGATTTTCGGTAGTCCAGATAGCGATATTGGATATACGATAGATGCCACAGATGAAGATATAAAAAATGCGATTAAAAACATAGATTGTTTTATTGGCAAGGATATGACAATAATTGATTTAACATATGGAGGATTGCTAAACTATTTAGGAATTGTAAACGAAGATTTTAAAGTTAATATAAATAAAAGAGATAAAGAAAAATCAAGTAGCAAAAACTCGCCAAAAGTTGATTCGCAGAATAATGATAGCAACAATATCAACGAACATCAAAGCAAAGATGATGAAAATGATGATAGTGAAAATCAATAAAATTAAAGATAATAAAGAAAATCAATAAAATTAAACAAAAAATAGGCAAAAATCTGATTATTTTGCCTATTTTTTATAGTTTTTTAAAATTAAACCTTTTTCTCCTCTTCCATAACTGTCTCTAATTTTTCGAAAGTCTCTATTGTTTTTTCGGTATTGTTTTGTTTTTTAAGTTCCTCTAATATTTGAGTTAAAAGTTCCTCTTGTGTAGGCTTTGGTGGTGCAGGGACAGGCTTGTTTTTCTCTCTAAGCTGTGCTGTTGCCTTTAACAATTCTTTTTTATTTTTCATATTTATTCCCATGGCTTTAAGTGTCTGCTTTTCTTCCTTAGTTGGATAGGCTTTTATCTCCTTCTTCCAAAAACCTTGTGTATTCATAACAATCTTTAATACTGTGAAAAGGACGAGTGCGATAAGCAAAAAGTTGATTATGGCGGTAATAAATGCACCCCAATCAATGTATATGCTGTTTGCAAGGTCTATAACTTGATTGCCTGCCGAGTCGACTACGATTTCACCTGTTGTAGCATCAATTTCATATGCCACCTTTAAAAAAGTGTAAGCGGAATCAAGTCCTGCACCGCCAAGTGCTAATAGCCAATTGATAAAAGGCATAATAATACCATTAGTTAGGGCGGTAACGATAGCAGTAAAGGCACTTGCTACGATTACACCTATTGCCATATCGACAACATTGCCACGACTTATAAATTTTTTAAAGTCTTTAAAAAATGATTTTATTTTGTTCATATTCTTCTCCTTATGTAACCATATTGATGATAATCAAAATTTCTGTAAAGAGCAAACAAATTTGATTTATTCATGTTTTTTAAGTTTTATTGCGTTTTAATATAATTTTACATTCAATTTTTATTATTTATTTTTTTTAAAATATCTCTTGCCGAGACAAGACCTGTTGCTGCGGCAACTACAATATTGCCTGCCTTTCCAGCACCGTCGCCAATAAAATACATGTTTTTATCTTTTACTTTGAAATTATTATCGGTATCTATCTCGTTTGAAAAGAATTTTATCTCTGGCCCGTAAAGCAGTGTTTCATCATTGTTCACGCCTGGAATGATTTTATCAAGTTCTTCTAGCCCTTCAAGGATATTTTTGATTATCCTATAAGGCAAGATTAGTGCAAGGTCTCCCGCAACACAGTCCTTTAAGGTTGGTTCAACAAAGCCCTTATTTATTCTATGCCACTGACTGCGTCTGCCACTTCGCAGGTCTTTCAAAGTTTGAATAATAGGTTTGTTGTCTCCAAGGACATTTGCTATTCTTGCTATCGACTCGCCATAAAGACGTGTATTTGTAACAGGCTCTGTAAGTGTAACTTTGCTTATGAAAGCAAAATTTGAGTTGTTCGATTTTTGATTTTTTAGAGCATGACCATTGACACAGATATATCCATAATAATTTTCCTTAGTTACATATCCGCCAGGGTTGGTGCAAAAGGTACGTATCTCGTCGCCATAAGTCTTAGTCTTAATAAATATGGTTGGATCATATATGACATCTGTTATGCTTTGCAGAATTTCTTTGCGAACCTCAACCCTCACACCAATCTCAATACTTCTGCTATGGTAGGGAATATTATGTTTGTCAAGAAGAGTTTGAAGCCAGCCTGCTCCTGTCCGCCCTGGTGCGACAATAACGTATTTAGATGAGAGGGTGTGTTTTACTCCCTCCTTATAATAGGTTAGGCTGTTGCCAAGGCTATCACTTTCTATATCGTCAACCTGTCCACATTCTACTAAATCAACACCATTTTCAGCAAGGTAGTTTGTAAAGGTTTCTATGTATTTAGGAAGCATGTCAGAGCCTAAGTGCTTCTGTTTAATAAGAAGCAACCTTGCTCCTTTCAAAGTTACCTCTCTGCGAATTTCTTCACTTTTATCGGTGTTTTTAGGATAAACTTGACTATCCATACCAAATTTATTGAATATTTTCTCAGTGTCGTCTATTAAATTATACGCCTCGCTTTCGCTCATGTACTTAAATAGGTCGCTTTTGCCGAGTTTTGGTATAAAATTAAGTTTGCCATCACTAAAAGTCCCAGCACCACCGAAGCCTGAAAGTATATTGCAGGGTTGACAATTAGTGCATATCCCTGTTTTCTTCATAGGACATGTTCTATTTTGAGCAAGTTTACCTTGATCAATTAAACATATTTTAAGATTTTTGTTTTTTGTAATAAGTTCATAGGCACTAAATAGACCCGCTGGCCCTGCACCTACTATAATGCAATCGTATTCCATATTTCTCCCTTAATAAGATATCAAAAATTATTTTAATTGTCAAGTAAATGTATATAACAATAAGTTTAGGTTAAGATAAATTGACAAGAGCGGACTATTTATATAAAATAGATAATGTTAGAAAATAAAACTAAGAAAGGAGAAAAATTATGGGAAAAGACAATTATAAGGAATTATTATATAAAAAAGAAAATTATTATGAGGTTGCGGACGAAAAAGAAAAGGATAAAATTTTTAATTTTGCCGAGCAGTATAAGGACTTTATAAATGAATGCAAGACAGAACGAGAGTGTACTTCTTATGCAATAAGCAAAGCAAAAGAAAAAGGATTTACTGAGTTTCATTTTGGTGAAAAACTTGCCAAGGGAGATAAACGCTTCTTTATCAATCGAGACAAAGGGGTTTCCTTTATCAAGATAGGTAAAAACAATATTGAGAGTGAGGGCATACGTATTGTTGTTGCCCATATAGACGCTCCAAGAATTGACTTGAAACAAATTCCTATGTTTGAAAGTGATGGTTTTTGCTATTTTAAAACACACTACTATGGTGGTATTAAAAAATACCAATGGACGACAATTCCTCTTTCCTTGCATGGTGTGGTTGTTTTAAATAGTGGTGAAAAAGTCAATATAAGTGTAGGAGAAAAAGAAGATGAACCTATCTTTTATATCAGTGATTTGCTTCCTCATTTAAGCAAAAATCAAATGGCAGGAAAGGCAAATGAGATAATTAATGGCGAGCAGTTAAACGTGATAATAGGAGGTATACCTCTTATTGATGCTGACAGTGATAAAATAAAGTTGGGTGTGCTTAAACTATTAAACGAAAAGTACGGAATAACAGAAAACGACTTTATAAGTAGTGAACTTAGCATTGTTCCTGCTATGAAAGCAAGAGATGTTGGTTTTGATCGTGCATTTATTGGTGGGTATGGTCATGACGATCGTAGTTGCTCTTTTCCTTGTATGGAGGCACTATTTGATGTAGACAATCAAAACACCTCAATTTGCATACTCGTTGATAAAGAAGAAATAGGAAGCGAGGGCAATACAGGTATGAAGAGCAAGGTGTTTGAGGACCTCATAGACGAGGTGTGTTCTGCCCTTAAATGTAACCCTAGAATTGTAAGAGGAAGGTCCATGTGTATTTCTTGTGATGTTGACGGATGCTACGATCCAAATTTTCCTAGCGTCTTTGAAAAAAGAAATACAGCACTTATTTCTTGTGGGGCTTGTATGTCAAAATTTACAGGAAGTGGAGGAAAGAGTGGCTCATCCGACGCCTCAGCGGAAACGGTAGGAAAGATAAGACGCATGCTTGATGAGAATAAGATTATTTGGCAGACAAGTGAACTTGGCAAAGTAGACCAAGGAGGTGGCGGAACGGTAGCAAAATATATCTCACAACTCAACATCGACACAGTAGATATAGGACTTCCTGTTATATCAATGCACTCGCCATATGAACTTATCTCAAAAGCAGACCTATACAGCATGTATAAAATATGCCTTACATTTTTAAAATAGGTTTTAAAATCTTTTAAAAAACAGTTTTACAAGAGTTAAATTGCTATATACCTTTAAAACAGTGGTATATAGTAATTTTTTTTATTTGTTATAATTACTACAATAAATGTTCTTTTATAGTGTAAAAAACGATTATAAGCCTTATAAATAAAGGGCAACAGAATTCACAACAAAATTTTTTGCCAAATTTTATAAAATTTGTGAATTTACTTGCTTTTTGTTTTCTTTTTATGGTATTAATAGGATAGATAAGTGAGGTAAATATGGATATTTTTAATAAAATTGCAAAAAAACAAATATATGATGTGGCAAAAGAAAAGGGCGTTTATCCCTATTTTCATAAGTTGCTTTCAGGTCAAGATGTAGTGGTTAATATGGAAGGCAGGCGTACAATTATGCTTGGCTCTAACAATTATCTTGCTCTTACAAATCATCCTAAGGTTATTGAGGCTGGCGTTGAGGCGCTAAAAAAATATGGAAGTGGGTGTTCTGGTTCAAGGTTTTTAAATGGGACATTAGACCTACATATTAAACTTGAAAATGACCTTGCAGAGTTTTTACATAAAGAACAGGTTATGACATTTAGCACAGGTTTTCAAAGTAACCTCGGTATAATTTCTGCCATAGTTGGAAGAAATGATTATGTGATTTGTGATAAAGAAAATCACGCAAGTATTTATGATGGGTGCAAACTCAGTTATGGTAAGATGTTGAGATACAACCATAATGATATGGAAGATTTAGAAAGAAAATTAAAGTCTGTTCCAAAAGAAAGCGGAATACTCATTGTAACCGATGGAGTGTTCAGCATGAGCGGAGATATATGTAATCTACCTAGAATCGTTGATTTGGCTCAAAAGTATCAAGCAAGGGTAATGGTCGATGATGCTCATGGGCTCGGTGTTATAGGTGAGGGCGGAAGAGGCACTGCAAGTTACTTTGGGCTTGAAGATAAGGTTGATATTTATATGGGAACATTTTCAAAGTCGCTTGCAAGCCTAGGTGGCTACATGGCAGGAAATAGTGATGTGGTAGAATATGTAAAACATACATCAAGGCCATATATCTTTTCTGCAAGCATGACGCCTGCTAATGTTTGTTGTGCAAATAAGGCTCTTGACATTTTAAAGGCAGAGCCAGAGCGGGTGCAGAGACTTGCTGACATAAGTTCTTATATGAGGACAAAACTCAAAGAAAAGGGTGTTGACATTATAGAAAGTAAAACACCTATCATACCAATTTACACATATCAAGACTACAAGACTTTTGTTGCTTGTAAATTGCTTCTCGAACGTGGTGTTTATGTCAACCCTGTCGTTTCTCCTGCTACACCTGTTGGACAGAGTTTGCTTAGAACAAGTTATACAGCAAATCACACAAAAGAACTCATGGATGAGGCTTCAACAAAGATAAAAGAGGTTGTTGATATTGTAAAAAATATGGACAACGTTGAATTATAAATTTCTAGATTTAATTTATTTTCAACTTTAAAATGTTAAAGTCAAGTTGACAAAGAAAAGACGGTTTAATTGAGAACAATTCAATATAACCGTCTTTTTTATTGCTTTCATGATACATTTTAATTATAAAAGCCTTCAAAAATATTTAATTTCCATATATGGTGCTTTTATCTTTTTTGTTATTTAGAGGACTAAGAATAACTTTGCCTTCTTTGAGACTTCTTTGCACATCTATTATTCTTTGGTTTGACGAACCTTTAAAACGCAATGAAATATCTTTCAATTCCTCTTTAAATTCGCCGTCCACAAGAATATCTATATAGGATAGAAATTCTCGTGTCCATGGTGCGTATGCTCTACTAGGGGAAAGCAGTTCGCTGTCAAAGAGATATCCCGAATAACACCATATATTCTTGTTAGGATATTTCTCTTTTACTCTTTTTACAAGCGGAAGTAAAGCCTTTTGATTTGCTATTTCCATAGGCTCTCCACCAAGCAGTGTAAGACCATTTATAAAGTCATTATCAAGAGATTTTACAATTAAATCTTCAACCTCTTGCGTGTAAGGTTTCCCATAGTGGAAATCCCATGTTTCTTTGTTGAAACAACCTTTACAGTGATGGGTGCATCCGCTTACAAAAAGGGAGGTTCGTACTCCTTCGCCGTTTGCAATATCATAAAATTTTATATTTCCGTAGTACATATCTCCTCCCTTATTTCTAATAAGAAATATCTTTATCATTTGAAATTTGTTAATATTATTCAAGAATTTTATTGAAATGTTTCCTTAATTTTTTTGAAAATGATGCCGACTATATATAACTATTTTAAGATTACAATGTTATAATTAAATCTTTGTTTTGTTAAATGGTCTTTATGATAATATAAAGTTTTTATATATTGCCACAAGAATTTTACAAGTGCAAAACTCTATCTTTAATTTCTTGTGTTCTGCCTTGGTTCCAGAAATTGCTTCCGATATAACCGCATGTTCTTCTTGCTACGTTCATCTTTGTTTGGTCTCTGTTGTGGCAGTTAGGGCATTCCCAAATAAGTTTGCCATCCTCTTCTACTATTTGAATTTCTCCGTCATAGCCACATACTTGGCAATAATCTGATTTAGTATTGAGTTCGGCATACATAATGTTGTCATAAATAAATTTGATTACATTCAAAACCGCCTCAATATTATCTTGCATATTTGGTACTTCGATATAACTGATAGCACCACCTGTTGAAAGTGCTTGGAATTGACTTTCAAATTTAAGTTTGTCAAAGGCGTTTATTTGCTCTGTTACATGTACATGATAACTGTTTGTAATGTAGTTTTTATCTGTTATTCCTGGGATAATACCGAAACGCTTTTGCAAGCATTTTGCAAATTTGTAGGTTGTACTTTCAAGTGGTGTTCCGTAAATGCTGAAACCGATATTTGTCTCTTTCTTCCACTTATTGCAGGCATCATTCATCTTTTCCATAACCTTAACTGCAAAAGGTGTTGCGTCAGGGTCAGTGTGTGATTTGCCTGTCATATATTTAGTACACTCATATAGTCCAGCGTATCCAAGTGAAATAGTAGAGTATCCACCGTATAGCAGTTTGTCAATCTTTTCGCCAGGTTTAAGTCTTGCAATTGCTCCATGTTGCCAAAGAATTGGTGCTGCGTCTGAAAGAGTTCCTTTTAGACGGTTATGTCTACACATAAGAGCCTCATAGCAAAGATTCAACCTTTCGTCAAGAATTTGCCAGAATTTTTTCATATCTCCACCGCTAGAAAGGGCTACGTCAATAAGGTTGATAGTTACAACGCCTTGATTAAATCTTCCATAGAACTTGTAATTGCCATTCTCGTCTTTCCATGGAGAAAGTGCACTTCTGCAACCCATAACAGGGAAGCAGTTGCCTTCTTTAAGTTCTTTCATCTTCTTTTCGGAAATATAATCAGGGACAAGCCTCTTTGCTGTACATTTAGCGGCAAGTTCAGTCAGATAATAGTACTTACTCTCTGGATGAATATTATCTTCTTCAAGAACGTAAATAATCTTAGGAAAGGCAGGGGTGATAGCAACACCTTTCTCGTTTTTTACGCCCTCATAGCGTTGTTTCAAGGTCTCTTCTATGATAAGAGCAAGGTCCTCTCTCTCCCTCTCATTCTTAGCCTCGCCAAGATAGAGGAATTCGGTAACAAAAGGTGCTTGTCCATTTGTTGTCATAAGGGTTATAACTTGATATTGTATTGTCTGAACACCACGATTTATCTCTTGACGAACTCGTTTTTCAGTGATTTTATTTAGCATGTCCTCGTCAACCTTGCCACATGCCTCTCTAAGTTCTGCCTCAACCTCTTTTCTTATCTTTTGTCTGGAAACATCAACAAAAGGTGCTAGGTGAGCAAGGCTTATGCTCTGTCCGCCGTACTGACTTGAAGCAACTTGTGCTACTATCTGTGTTGCAATATTGCAAGCGGTAGAAAAAGAGTGTGGTTTTTCAATGAGTGTATTTGATATAACTGTGCCGTTTTGAAGCATATCTTCAAGATTGACAAGGTCGCAGTTGTGCATCCTTTGAGCAAAATAGTCGGCGTCGTGGAAGTGGATAAGTCCCTCTTCATGTGCCTTCCAGATATGTTCAGGTAATAAAAATCTCTTTGTAAGGTCTTTACTTACCTCGCCAGCCATGTAGTCTCGCTGAACGCTGTTAATTGTAGGGTTTTTGTTACTGTTTTCTTGCTTTACCTCTTCATTTTGACAGTCAATAAGTGAAAATATTTGTTTATCAGTAGTGTTTACCTGTCTTGCAAGTTGACGAATATAACGATATGTTATATAGTTTTTGGCAACTTCATATGCTCCTTGCTCCATGATTCCGAATTCAACGAAATCCTGTATTTCTTCTACGCCGACAGCACGTCCCATGCTCTCGCACTCGTCTGTAACCTTAGAGACAATCTTGTCAATTTGGCTTTCAGACATCCTTTTTGAAATGTCGTCGACTGATAGGTTGGCCTTTGTAATGGCATTTTTAATTTTATTGCTATCAAATGTCATCTCTTGACCGTTTCGCTTGATAATTTTCATATTTTTCCTCCTTGTGTTGTCAAGATAGGTAAAATTGTTTTTTACAAATTTCTCAACTTTTCTTGACTTTCTAGGGGAATTATACTACACTTTTCATATAAATTGTGTTGTTTTTACAACATTTTGAGGGGTTTATGGAAAATTTTAATGAAATTAAGAAAACAAAAATTTTTGCAGAGATTTGCGAAAATGACATGCAAGCACTCGCATATTGCTTAAAGATAAAGTTTAGAAATTATAACAAAAATGAGGTTATAGTAAGCCCAGAACAGCCTTTTGAAGAGGTGGTTTTGTTGCTTAAAGGAGGTGCAAAAATTGAAGATATGGACTCTTCTGGCAATATATGCCTTGTAACAAAATTAAAGGCAGGAGACATGTTTGGAATTGAAAATTTATTTGCAGGAGACCTTGTCTTTTCAGACTACCTTACCGCAACTGACAACACTCTTGTCATGCTCATGAATAAACATAGACTTATTACTCCTTGCCAAAATAAGTGTAAACGACATGATATAATAATTAAAAACTTAATGAGGATGATTGTAGAAAGAAATTCCTTTTTGGTTGAAAAACTTAAACTCTTGTCAAAGAAAAATACTCGTGAAAAGGTGCTTGCTTATTTGCATAAGCAAAGTGTTATCTCTGGTAGTACCTATTTTGATATACCATTTAATAAGACAGAACTTGCAAACTACCTCTCAGTTGACCGAAGTGCCTTGTCGACTGTACTATCAAAACTTAGAGATGAAGGCGTGATAGACTATGAAAAAAAACACTTTCATATATTAAAAAGCGAGAAATAAGAATATTTTGGTAAACTATATGTGAAAAATAGCAAAACCCATCAATTTAGATGATAAAAAATAAAAATGAGTTTTTATCTGTTGGTAGCATATAGATTTACATGTTTTAAATAAAAATTTATTATTTGCTAATAGTATATTATACAGAAAATTTATATCATAAAATTTTTCTTGACAAAATTTATATTAATGTGTAAAATATTTCTGATAAATATGTTTATATCTTTATAAATAAAATTTGCAGGTAAAATATTATTTTTAAGGAGTAAAAATGACGTTAAAGTCTCGCATATTAATGTTGATTATTTTGCTTACCTTTTCGACATGTTCACTAATTGTCGGTATTTATGCTGTGCAAAATGCCAATGTGTCAATAAGCGGAGATATTTCCTATGAGAGACCAATTGTACCGCTTGACTTTATCTTCGAAGAGACCCCGGCAAATACAGGTGAGGTAATAGATTACATAGGCACAGACAGAAATATTGTTATCCCATCATCATATTCAATAGCCATAGTCGACGGAGAAGAAGTGTTTATTGAGGGAGATGACTACACAGTTACAGCAATTGCCGATGGAACAAACAGCAGTACAGGAGTATTTTTTGGAGACAGCCTTACAAGCGTTGTGTTTCCAGATACTATTGAAAAGATAGGAGATTATGCTTTTTATGGAAACAACACTCTTGGATCATTTAATCTTGACGAATTAGATAATCTTATAGAAATAGGAAATTATGCGTTTAATGATTGTTTAGCGCTCCAAAGTACTTTATCTCTCCCTTCATCGCTCGAAATAATAGGAGCTCGTGCGTTTTACAATTGTAGATTTCTTAGAGGAGATTTAACTATTCCAGCAGGAGTAACAACAATAGAAGCAAAAACTTTTTATTATTGTTCTAATCTTTCTTCGGTTACAATAGGAGAAAATGTAACATCAGTAGGCTCTTATGCTTTTCGTTATTGTGGTGCAAGCGAGGTTACTATTTCCCAAAGTGTTACAAATATTTCAAATTATGCTTTTGCAGATATGGATAATTTAAGTGATTTATATTTCAATGCAAGAAATGCGAATAATTTAACTTCAACTAGTCATGTATTTAGAAGTTCAGGTGCGGACAGTGGGATAGAGGTAACATTTGGTAGTAGTGTAACCAGGGTGCCAGCCTATCTGTTTTATGGAAGTTCAACTTCGTATGCTCCACGTGTGGAAACAGTTACATTATCTACTTCCATAACGACTTTGGGAAACAATGCTTTTTACAACAATATTTATATAAGTGAGATAAACATAAATTCAAGAAGTCTCAGTAATTTAACAGCGTCTTCTAATGTCTTTTATAATGCAGGGAATGAAACTAATTCTACTGGAATAACAGTAACATTTGGTAGTAGTGTAACCAGGGTACCAGCCTATCTATTTTATGGAAGTTCAACTTCGTATGCTCCACGTGTGAATATTGTTACATTCTCTTCTTCTATAACAACTTTGGGGACTAGTGCTTTCTATAATAATACTTACATAAGTGAATTAAACATAAATTCAAGAAGTCTTAGTAATTTAACAGCATCTTCCAATGTTTTTTATAATGCTGGTAACCGAACTAATTCTCCTGGTATAACAGTGACATTTGGCGAGGGGGTTAATCAAGTACCTAACTATCTTTTCTATGTTAGTTCTGAGTCGTATGTTCCAAATATAGTCTCAGTTGAATTATCCTCAACAATTACTGATATCGGAAATCACTCTTTTTATAATAGCGTAAACTTGGAAGAGATAACATATGGCTGTGCAAATGTAGAAGATATGACCAGTGATGATAGCGAGACTATATTCTATAATGCTGGAAGCAGTTCTGGTGCTGTTAATCTAGAATTTACAAATACAGTAAATTATATTCCAGCATATTTGTTCAATGTTAATGATACTGATACTGCACCTAGAATTACTACACTTACAATAGGCGAAAATGTAGAAGATATAGGAGACTACGCCTTTTATAATTGTTATTATCTTACTCAAATAAATTATAACGCTCGTAATATGAACGATTTAGGTCAGTATAATAGTATTTTTAGTACTGTTGGTAGAAATAGCCAAAATGTAAACCTTGATATTGGTGATACCGTTTCTTATATACCTTCTTATCTGTTTTATGCATTAACATATGCTATGGCACCTTATATAACAACAATAACAGTAGGAGAGAATGTAGAAGATATAGGTAATTATGCATTTTACTATTGCTATTATGTTACTCAAATCAACTTCAATGCTACACAAATGAATGATTTAATTGCTGCAAATCAGATATTTTCATATGTCGGAGTCGGAGGAAATGGCATTACAGTAAATTTTGCAGAAAATGTTGAAAGAGTGCCAGGTTACTTATTTTCTCCAGCAAGTGGCTCTCCGAATATAATCACAATTTCAATGGGAGATTCATCTGTTGAAGAAATCGGTGATTATGCTTTCTCAAATCTAGATAATGTTACTAGTTTAACATTATCTGATAGTTTGCAAATCGTAGGAGACTCAGCATTTTATGCGTGCTCAGAATTGACTACTTTAACTATTCCAGCATCAGTAACAACCTTTGGATCCAATTCTTTTGCATATATGAGAAATCTAAGTACTATAAATTATAACGCCACTGCTGCAAATGATGTTTCTGCAAGCACAAATGTATTTGGACGAGCAGGCAGTTTACAAGACGCAATGGCTTTCATTGTCGGAAATGATGTAACTTATATTCCTGCATACTTATGTTATGGTACTTCGGCATCGGCAGCACCACGAATAAAAGGACTTACAATTGGTACAAATGTGAGGGATATAGGAAATTATGCTTTCTACTACTGTGGTTATATAACTGGTATAAATTATAGGGCAACAAACATGACTACTTCTTTTGGATCTGGTAATTATATTTTTGCTCGAATAGGAAATTCAGATAGCGGAGTAACAGTGTATTTCCTTTCAGGAGTAACTCGTGTTCCAGCGTATATGTTTTATTCTACCTCATCAACTACATATGCATCAAATATAGAATATTTGAGTTTTTCATCTAGCGTAACAACTATTGGCTCATATGCATTTAGAGGATGTACATCAATTTCTTCGCTTTCTCTTCCTTCGAGTGTACGAACTATTAATACTTATAGTTTTTATGGATGCTCAGGTTTTTCTAGCCTAACAATACCATCAACAGTTCGCACTATGGGCTCTTATTCATTTGCAAATTGTTCTGGTCTTACAAGACTTACAATAAATGCAAATTTGAACAATTTTACTTCTTCAAGCAATATTTTTTCAAATTCTGGTACTAATGGTTTTTCAGTTACTTTCGGTAGCAGTGTAACACGAGTGCCATCATATCTATTTTATGGCTCTTCTGGTAGTGGAAATGTAAGTTCTGTAACATTTGGAGATAATGTTGAAACAATAGGTGCATACTCATTCAGAGGAACGGATATTACTTCTCTTCTAATTCCAAACACAATTAGTTCAATTGAAGCGAATGCTTTTTATGGAGCAGATAGTCTATCTACTATAACTATTGAAGAACCTGAACCAAATGCGTGGGGAGCAGCAGGAACTTTGCATTTTGAAATACAAGGATATGCATTTTATCTTTGTACTGCACTGACATCTGTTTCGTCAAGCGGAAATACATATGTAGATGTAAATGAATATACTTTTTACGGCTGCACTAACTTACAAACTTTTAGTCCATATATTACTCGTGCTGATGTTTGTGCATTTAATCAATGCCAATATTTGAGTAGTGTGAGCATCACTTATATAACAGAATACCCAGAAAATAGACCTTATTCAATTGGACAACAGGCATTTGATGGATGTTATGCTTTAAATAATGTTTACTTTGTAGGCGACGAATGGACAATGCCAAGTGGAGAATGGACAATATCACCTAATGATCATACTGAAGTTGGTACTTATAGAAGTATAGATGTAAGTAACTCTCGTACCGCTGCCACATATCTTAGATCTACATATGTATATAGATTCTGGCGTTATGGTAATGATGGAGATATTGTAACAGGTGCAGGCTAAGATAAAAAATCACTCTTTTAACGGAGTGATTTTTTTACAAAATGTTGCAAATGGTTGCAAATTGCCGAATATATTTGTATTATGATAAACTGGGTAAAATTATTGCTAAATTCTTTAAAAAATATTAATTTTACTATTGTTTTTTCGTTAGTTTTGTGGTATGCTTAAATTAAGAAAGAGGGTTTATGGGAAGCAAAAGAGAACAAAAAGAATTTTTGATTAAAGAAAGAGTTTTTAAAGCAATTGCTGTTAAAAGTGGCGACCTCTTTACTGTGCAAGAATGGTTATTAAAATACAAGGTCGCAGATTCGAGGACTAAGATTAGAAAGGCAATTGATAGTCTTGTTCAAGAGGGTAGGCTAATTATTGAAGGTAAAAATATTTCAATTAATAGGGCAGAAATCAAAAAGGCTAGGCTTTCTAGTGGATATTTATATTTTGATGGGGATAGCCATAGGTATTATATTGATAGAGACGACACAAAGGGTATAAAGGGCAACTCTAATGTGCTTGTTAGTTTTTACAATAAATATATAAATGGCAGGTCTGTAAAGGTACCTTTTGTAATAAAGGAAGATGAGGCTACAAATCAAAGTGGAAAAGAGGACGAAGTTGTCTATGGAAGAGTTGTTAAGACTAGTCATGACGAATTAATTTTCTTTGCAAATGACAAGAAAAGGTATAGAAATCCTCTTTTTATATTAAATGATAAAAGGACTATAGCAAAATATCAAGATAAGATATGCACCATGAGGGTTATCAGTGATGAAAAGGGGAGCCAAGGCGGAATATTACTTGAAATTAAGGGTGAGGCTGGCAATCCTATTGCTGAGTACGATGCTATTGCCGAAAGTCATGGTGCTATCATGAGTTTTTCCGATCCTCTTGTCCAAGCGGAGATAGAAAAACTGCCTACCGAGGTAGACTTGACAGGTAAAAACCTTTGCTTAGAGCAAGACTATGAAGAGACGAGGAAAGTCAAAAACAATGTAGTCGTAGATTTGCGTAATTTACAATTTACCACCACAGACCCTGCCACATGTAAAGATATGGATGACGCCATTTATTCAACGATTGATAAGAGTGGAAATATTGTGGTCTATACGGCAGTGGCAAATGTTACCAAATATGTAAAATTAAACAGCGAGATAGGAAGAAGATATATCAAGGCTGGTTTTACCACCTATGCGCCAAATAAGGCATATAATATTTTACCGCCTGAACTTTCAACAAATATATGCTCTCTCAACCCTAATGTTGATAGGCTCGCCTTAGTGATAAAGACCACTTTAAATAAAGATGGAGAGCCGATTGAGAGCACCATTATGGACGCCGTTATCAAAAGCAAGCAGAAATACAGTTATGAGGAGGCACAGGCGATTGTTGATAGCGTCGATATTTCAAAAGAGGACTTGCGTGGCAAAATTCAAAGCGGAGAGGTACTTACCCTTGATGAACAGGTGATAATGAATAAGGTTGCCTCTGACCTCTTATGGAAAGGGTTAAAAAGGCGTTACTTAATAGAATTTGATACCGATAACGAGTATGACGTAACATTAAACGAAGATATGTCTGATATTATAGATATTAATAAACAAGAAAACTGTCCTTATCATAAGGTTATTGAGGCATTTATGGTTACCGCCAATGAGGCGACTGCTGGCTTTACTTTAAAAAATAAAATTCCTAATATTTATAGGGTTCATGATAATCCAAATGAGGATAAACTTGAAAGAGCGTATGAATTTTTTGAGTATTTGAATGTCAACTTTGATGGCGACCTCTCGCCTATTGGAATAAGAAATATCATAGAGAGTGTCAAGGGCACAGAAAAAGAAAAGGTGGTAAACAACTTTTTAGTTAGATTGCAAAGTAAGGCGAAATATTGCAATACCACAAGTCCAAGCGACGTCAGTACGATAGGCAAACCATCCCTATTTAAAAAGAGAGTTGAGGACTATCATGGCACTGCCTCTACTAAGTTCTCTCACTACGACTTTAATTCGGAGAAAGTGAGCCATTTTGGTTTGCAAAGTCAACACTATTCTCATACTACCTCTCCTATAAGGCGTGTGCCAGACTACGTTACTCACTATAACATTCTTGCCTATATCAATGGAGAAAAGATGCTTGACGAGGATGTGGTGCGTGATATAGCACTTTGGGAAAATCAAATGCAAGATGCTGTTGATTCGGCTGAACATGAGATTGATGATTTTAACTCTGCACTCCTTTGCACCCATCTTATAGGGCAGAAGATGAAAGGGCGAATTTGCTCATTTAGAAAACTCGTCGACAGAGCAAATGTTTGTGCTAGCGAAATTGTCGTTATAGTTGAAAACGAGGATAAGGGGATAAAGGTTGAACTGCCTCTTAATGAAGTTCTTGCATACAAAGGGATTAATTCTAAAAATGTAGCCATTTCGCCAAGCGGTAGTGCGGTGGTAAACAAACAGTCTGGTGCTCCACTTTTGACGCTCTGCCAAGAACTATCTTTTACAATTGCAAACAGCAATCGAGTTACAAGACAGGTTAGCGGAAGCATGTATACCTCTTCTGAAAAGATAATGGATACAATAGATGAAATAACTTCTCGACTTCCAGTAGAGGAGAAAGGCTCAGTCTTTGGTGCAAAAAGCAGGAAGGTTGAAAGGATGTTACAAAATCGTGAATATTGCAAAAATATTGATAGTAAACACGACAAGCAAGAAGAGAGTCATTTAATATATGGCTTAAAATTCAAGAATCAAATAGATTATAGTGATTTCACAGAAGAAATGGAGAACGATGAGGCATATCGTGCCAATAAAAACCAAAGCAAAGACCACAAGCAGAGAAAGATGCGTCAGAAAGAGCAAAGAAAACGAGAAGAATATCATAACGAATGTGATATCGAAAGTGAAGATGATGAAAAATATTAGGAAAAACACACTTTATATTGTCAATAGACAACGTAAAGTGTTTTTTATTTGACAAAATTGTAAGGGAAGTATAAAATGTATATGTGAATTATTGTGAATTTAATGTAAAATTAATGTAAAATTGCTAAAAATACTATAAGGGAGTGAATGTGGAAGAGAAAAAATATAACTATAATAGTGAAAAATATCTTAAACTACTAGATAAATATTTTAGAGCGACAAATTATCTGTCAGTCGCTCAACTTTATCTTCTCGACAATGTCATGCTTGAAAAACCGCTGACAAAAGAGGATGTCAAGAGAAAGATAGTAGGGCATTGGGGAACAGTGCCTGGGCAGAACTTTGTCTATGCTCATCTTGATAGAGTTATAAACAAGTATGACTTAAATATGATTTTAATTTCAGGGCCAGGTCATGGCGGAAATTTCTTTTTGGCTAATAGTTATCTTGAAGGGAGATATAGCGAGGTATATCCTAATATATCTGAGGACAGGGAAGGAATGAAAAGGTTTTGCAAACAATTCTCTTTTCCTTGCGGTGTGTCAAGCCATGTCGCACCAGAAACGCCTGGCTCTATTCATGAGGGCGGAGAACTTGGCTATTCTCTTCTTCATGGCTTTGGTGCTGTTTTTGATAACCCTGACCTTATTGCCACCGTTATTGTGGGTGATGGCGAGGCGGAAACAGGACCACTTGCTACCTCTTGGCAATCAAACAAGTTTATAAACCCTGCAAACGACGGAATAGTTTTGCCTATTCTCCATCTGAATGGCTACAAGATAAGTAACCCTACAATTTTGTCTAGAATAAGCAAAAAAGAACTTAAAAAGTTCCTTGAAGGTTGTGGTTGGCATCCATATTTTGTCGAGGGCAATGAGCCTATGGTTATGCACAAGAAAATGGCAAATGCAATGGATAGATGCATAAAGTCAATAAAAAACATCAAAAAAAGAGCAAAAAAAGGAGAATATATAAATAAAAGACCTATTTATCCTATGATTGTCCTTAGAACTCCTAAGGGGTGGACAGGGCCAAAATATGTAGATGGAAAACAGATAGAGGGAACTTTCAGAGCGCATCAAGTCCCTATTTCGATGGAGAGAGAAGAGCATCTTTCTATGCTTGAAAATTGGCTTAAAAGTTATAAGCCCGAAGAACTTTTTGAAGATTATAAGTTGAAAAAAGAGATAAGAGATATACTTCCAAAAGGGAATAGGAGATTGAGTGCAAATCCTATTGCCAACGGAGGAGAACTTCTTAAAGAACTCAAACTCCCAGATTTTAAAGATTATGCTGTAAAGTTTTCTCATCCTGGCGAGGTTAAGGCACAAGATATGCTTGTTTTGAGTGGTTATATTCGAGATATATTTAAACTCAACAGTAAAAATAAAAATTATAGAATTTTCAGTCCTGATGAGGCTATGTCAAATAGGCTTTATCAGGTGTTTGACTATGAGAAGAGAGATTTTAACGCTAAAATATTAGAAAATGACGAAAATTTGTCTCATAATGGTCGAATTATGGATAGTTACCTAAGTGAGCATGCCTGTGAGGGTTGGCTGGAAGGCTACCTTCTAACAGGCAGGCATGGCGTTTTTGCAAGTTATGAGGCGTTTATTAGAGTGGTTGACTCTATGGTATCTCAACATGCAAAGTGGTTAAAGGTTTGCAAGGAACTATCTTGGAGAAAGCCTATTTCTTCTTTAAACTTTCTCTTGACCTCGAATGTTTGGCAACAAGACCACAATGGTTATACACATCAAGAACCAGGTTTCCTCGATCATATAGCAAATAAAAAGTCGGAGATTGTGAGAATATATCTCCCACCAGACGCAAACTGTCTGCTGTCTTGTTACGACCACTGTCAAGCAAGCAAAAATTATATCAATGCAATTGTGGCATCTAAGCATCCAAGTTATCAGTGGCTCAAAATGGAAGATGCTGTCAAACATTGCACTAAGGGTATAGGTGTTTGGAAATGGGCGTGCATGAATGACTACAAAAACCCTGACATAGTTCTTGCTTGTGCAGGCGACACTCCGACCTTGGAGACTCTTGCACTTGTTATCCTTATCAAGAAATATCTACCAGATTTAAATGTTAGATTTATAAATGTTGTTGATATAATGAAACTTGAAGATAATACCCTTCATCCTCATGGGCTTACAGATAGTGAGTTTGATAAACTTTTCACCAAGGATAAACCTGTAATTTTTAATTTTCATGGTTACCCTAAATTTATAAATGATATGATAATAACAAGACATAATAAAAATATTGATGTGCATGGTTATCAAGAAGAGGGGACAATTACGACCGCCTTTGATATGCGAGTGCAGAACAAGATTGATAGATATCATCTGTTTTTGTCAGTGCTTGAAAAGTTAGACTTGACAAAAAAATATCTTAAAGTTTATAAAGAAATAAATCAATTGCTAGAAAAACATAAATCATATATTGCCGAGTATGGTGTTGATATGCCAGAGGTCGCCGATTGGAAGTGGGAACAAAAGGGAAATAAGAAAGAAGAAAGTAAAATAAAAATATAAAAAACTATAAAAAACAATAAAAAATAGAAATAAAAACTAAAAATGTAAGTAAATAATGTTGGCAAGTTTATTTCCAATTACTTCATTGAGTAAATAGAGAAGGCTTAGTTAAAATATGATTAATCATAAATAAAAAAGAGTTGAATTTATGCAACTCTTTTTATATATTGTTCTCTTTTGTTTCATTTTTTCCGATTTTTAAAATAGCTTTTAAAAGTGTTAAATTTTCACTACTAAGATTTCCCTCTTTTATAATGTAGGCGTTTGAAAGATTTATATACAAAAGTAGATATCCGTCCTTTTCTTTTATCTTGTAAATTTCTTTATAATAAATCTTATTTGTGCTTACAACCTCTCCGTTCTTTATGCTTGAAACCATAAAGTAATCATTTTCAAATGTGTACTCGTTTACAATCTTACTTGCAGAGGTCCTTTCTATAATATTATTTATCATAATGATATATACAAGTCCAAAGCCAAAAGGTAGACTACAAACTAGCAATACATCTAAATAACTGCTGGTTAAAAAAATATTAAGTACGATGTATAGGACAAGTCCAATTGCACCTACTATAAGTGAAACAAGTGATAAAATAAAGAATGTTCGAGTCAAGGCTTTTTGAGCCTCTTTGTCAAGTTCTGTTTTACAAACTATCATTTTTTACCTCCAATATTTGAATTTAAGGCGTTACCAACGATATGTCCGCTAGTCCAAGCCCACTGCAAGTTATATCCTCCACATTGTCCGTCGATATCGCATATTTCTCCGCAGAAATAAAGATTTTTAATTTGCTTGTGTTGTAAATTTTCGTCCAAATCGCTTAGTTTTATCCCTCCACTGAAAACTTGATTGTTAGGGTAGTATCCTTTTACTGTAAAATCAAGACTTTTTATGGTATGTGCAAAATTTTCTATCTCTTGGTCAGTGATCCTTATGGAAGGTTTATTTTCATCAATTTTGCATCTATTAAAAATCTCATATGCAACCTCCTTGACGAACATTCCATCAAAGAATTGCCTAACTAAGCAATTTAGTGTCTTCCTTTTTTGTAGCATTTTGATAAGCGACTCGGTATCTTCTTTTGGTAACATATCAATTGTTACCTTGCCGTCAAATTTACCTTCTCTTGCAAATAGCGAGGAAATATTGAAGATGGCTATTCCGCTAAGCCCGCTGTCTTTAAATAATACCTCTCCTATATCGCTTATGCTTTTGCCGTTCACACAAGCCTCAACTTTTACATCTCTTAAACGTATGTTACTTAGACCCCTTGTGCTGTTTGTTTTCAAAGCGCAAAGGCTTGGCATGAAGTTTTTGTATTCAATTTTTAGGCAGTCTAGTAATTCACTTTTGCCAGTCGCAAGAACTAGATTATTGCAAGTAAAACTTTCTTTATTTGTTGTAATAATAAAATTATCACCTTCTTTTTCAATCTTTTCAACACAATGCTCTAAAAACACATTAATATTGCTCTTGTTTATTGCATTTTCGATTACATTAACTACCGATTTTGCCGAATTTGAAATGGGGTAAACACGATTTTCTTCGTCGCTAAACGTCATAAGCCCAAGGCTAGCAAAAAAATCAAGGGTAGAGGAGACGTTATATCTATCAAGGTACAGCGAATTGTCTTGATTGAAAAATTTGCTTTTCATTTTTAGGTTTGTCAAATTACATCTACCATTTCCTGTGATAAGCAACTTTTTCGCTATTTTGTTATTGTTGTCAATTATGGCTATATTACTAGCAGAGCATGACAGTCCACACATGCAACCGCTAGCCCCACCGCCTATAATTATAGTGTCAAAGTTTAGCATAGTTATATTTTAACAGATATAATAAAAATTTGCAAGCAAACATAAAAAAAGTTTTATGTAATTGCACATAAAACTTATTTTTATCACTTTTTAACTATTTTCTTTTGTGTCAGTTGTTTTATCGTCTTTTTCTATTTTATTTTCGGTATTTATATTGCCAGTTTCGTTTATTTGTACATTATTTGCTTGATTTTGTTCAATAAACTTTCTGTTTTTTGAATAATCCATCATAATGAATACCGCTCCAACAATTAAAGCAAGTACAATTAAAAGTCCCAATATTGAGAAAGAACCTGTGCAGAAACCGATTATTGAAAGTACAACGACAATTATATCAAAAATGAAGACTGTAAGGATCATTCCCTTCTTTTTAGCAAATTTTTCAGGTTCAAGTTTGTACCTAGGTATGCAAACAGACGAAAATACAACGCCGGTTATGCTAAATGCAAGGATTAAAATAAATGATAGCAATACAATTACAGCAGCAGTTTGAAAGGTAGGATCATTTGCAGATTCAGATAACGCTGTTGCAAGGGCAAAGATACCAATGAGACAATCAATTATATAGATTGAAAATGCAACAATATTGATAATCAGTCCTGCAAGCAAAAATGGCTTTTTAGTAGAATTGTTCATAATACATTTCCTTTTAAATAAACTTTATATTTTATATTATAGGATAAATAAATTGTTTTGTCAAACTTATTTTAGATTTTTACAAAAAAAATAAAAAAATTCTCGGTTTATTATTAAAAATGATATTGGTTTGACCTAAAAATTATAAATATAAGAAACAGTTGTATATCTCGGCTATTGATTTTTTTAAATTTAGATTTAAAATTTGTAAAACAGTTGACAAATATTTTTTAATGGATTATAATTAGTATTGTTCGAGTTTTCATAAATTGTTTAAACTGCTCAGCTGTGATGTCTCAATCAAAAATAAGAGGTGTACTTATTTTTACTTTGAAGGCATATATTCCACTAGCTGAGCAAATAAACAACTTAAAAAATTTATGGACTGCTAGCTCATGGCAAGAGCATCTGACTCTTAATCATACGCTCCGAAATGAGTATAAACTACATTTATGGACCAGTAGCTCAGTTGGTAGAGCAATTGACTCTTAATCAATGGGTCCAGGGTTCGAGTCCCTGCTGGTCCACCAT
>CALWJU010000008.1 GCA_944381105.1 uncultured Clostridia bacterium
GGTATCCCAGCAAAGCCCAAAATGACGAGAAAAATAAAAATATTTAAGTGTATCAGTTAAAAGTGCTTAATTTAGGCACTTTTTAACACTTAAAATGATTTTTGTTTCTCGCTTATGCTCTATACTAAATATAATCTACATTTCCATCCCAAAACCACCATCTTCTTGGATTAAACCTTCTTCTTTTAATCTCTTGAAATGGACTTCTTCAAGGTTTCTCATAAACTCTTGAAATGAGTGGATTGCTTCGTATTCTACAAGTCTATTTAGATAAATACATTGGTCTAATAATTGCGACATTTTCTTTCGTTGCATTGCTTTTTCCATTTTGTATTTAGCATTAAGCCTAGTTCTTTCAAACTCTAATTTTTTAATCTCCAATGCTTGTTTAATTACAATGCCACCAAGTCGTCTATATAGGTCTTTTTGCATTTGGTCGCCAATGGTTGATGTTTGTTTATACCCATTCCTTTTGCAATATTTATCTATGGTGTCTTGCTTTTCTTTTAGTGCGTCATCAAAGTAATTTTTTTCTCGTTTTATCCTATAATTGTGTTTGAGAATATAGTCTGAAATCCTGTCAATTTGTGGCCTGAGATGTTCCATATTTTCAGAGTTATAATACAAGTGTCCTTCGGGTGGGAAGTTGTCCCCAAGTTTAACAAGCATTGATTTTAGTTTAAGACTAGACACTTCGTTAAACACTTCATTTGCTTCCTTGATTAAGTTTGTTCTAATCCTTATCTCTCTTGCTTTAAAATCGGTCGCACAGAGCTCCATATTGGCTTTAAATTCGTCCATGGCAAGGAAAGATAGCTTCCCCATTGAATAACCCTTTCCGTGGTCTGTAAGTCGCTGTGGCTCCTTTTCAAAGAAGATTAAATGAATATGTCTGTTATCGGTGTTCTCATGTAATCCTGCAAACCATTCAATGTTGTCTGGATTAAGACCTGCTCGTTTGAAAAACTTTGGTAGTTCACTTTGCATAATGTTTTTGGCTTGCTCAAAATTGTTACACCAATTAAGTCCAAATCTTTCTTCAAAACTAACAACCCCAGACCAAATAACCGATTCGGTTTCTCGCAAGTGTTCTCGGGTTAGAGCAATTTGTTTTTTGTTCATTTTTCCGTCTTGATTAAAAATTCCACTTGACTTTGAGTTGTTGTTTGAATATTCCACAAAGTCAATATTCTTCAAATCTTTAATGCCTGTATCAATGTATTTCATATAGTCGTTATATTTGTTTGAAGAATAGAATTTTCTCTTGTCTTGCATTTCTGGATTATTAGGGTAATTGGGTAAACAAAATTCAAGCATAAAGTTAACATTAGGAACTTCTTTACCTTCTGCCATTTAACAAATCCTTTTTTGTTTGAGCCCTTAATACTTCAAGGTCATAGTCGGTTGGTTCGTATTTCCAATCACTGCTATAACTTCTTAAATTCGCACCTGTAGATTTTAAGAGTAGTTTAGTGTTAAGATTTGTCATTGCTTGATTTGTTAGAACTTCACCTGTGGTTTCTGCAAAGTAAGATTTTTGTCCTTTCTCAATCTTGTCTAGTTTTTCATCAACTCCTTGCATATATCTTCTAATCTCTGAAAAGTTAATGCTGTTGTTGATTTGACTATCTCCAAGCATTTTCTCGGCACCTATTAGAGCAAAGTGTCTAATAGTGTCTGTTTTGTTGCCAATCATTGGCATAAATTTTTCCATAGCACGATTAAGTAAATCGGCTTGGTCTTTGTCATACACTCTAACGGTGTATTTTTGCATTACATCTTGTCGTGTAATCTTCGGCATTTTTTATCCTCCTAGTTTAATATTTTTTTGTTCTTGCTTTTTGTGTGATGTTGTTTTTGTTGTAATCCTCCTTTTGTTAATTTTTTTACACAACAAAAAAGAAATCTTGGCGACTAGATTCCTTTTAAATTCTTTCTATTCAATTACGGGGTATTTTCTTTGTTTGACAAAAAAGAACTACCTTGTTAAGTAGTTCTAAATCTCAAAGTTTTTATCCCCCTCTATATATAAGGACAATTTTTTAGTAAAAATTAAGGCAAAATTGAGTTTTTGTTAAAATTTTCTTTTAATTTTGTTTTTTTAGTGCCTTTTCTTGTAGTTCTTCAACAAAATCTTCAACCATTTTAACAACTTGCAAGAAATTGCCTTTAAAAGTTTTTAAGTTCTCAAAATGGGCTTCAATGCCATAATCTGCAAATATCTTGTTTGTTTGCTTAATCCAATTATCATCTAGATTAGAGTAATCAATCTTTTGAGATAACTTTTGTTTGATATTTTTATCTGCACCTGTGCTAATGGTTTTCTTAATTATTTTCTTAACCTCTTGGATAAGGTCTAACACATCATTTAGGTTTATTATAAATTTGCCAGTTCTTCTAATTTCTTCAATACATTTGTTAAATGCTTTTTTGCTTTCCCATTTCAAATCTCTAAATTGTTTAGTTTTCTTAAATTCATAGTCGTTGCAAAGCATAATTCTATAATCTTCTTTAAGAACTTTTAGTCTTTGACTAACAGCACTTGCAGAGATTCCAAGTTTTTCAGCAATTTCTCTTTGTGTGATATTTTGCATAAACATAAGCAAAATTTCTCTATCGTTGCCTTCAAAACGATAAATTGCTCTATACATAACTTTTTTTGTTAGTTCGTCATCAAGTTGCTTTTTCCAATCATCTTCTTGTGAGCTATGTTTTGCCAAGTAATTATCTAAATACTTTTGACTTTTATCTCCTTTGATTTGTGAAAAACTAACCTCGTGTCTGCGATAAGTTCTTTCTTTGTTTTCAGGGCTAACAAGAGAAGTGTCTTTTTTAGCATTAGGGTCTTTCTTCTTGGCTTCTTTATATTCTTCGTCAATTTTCTTTTTTTGGTCTGTCCACCAGTTTTTAGCTTGTTCCATTTCTTCAGGTGTTCCTTGTATGTTCATAAACAAAACTCCTTTCTATGTTTATATTATAACATAAAGTTTTATAAAGTGTTGGGCTTTCGACAAAGTTTTTAAGTTTAAATATGTTGAAATCCGTTTTAAAATATTTCCAAATAAAAAAGACACTCAAAATTTATTTGAATGTCTTGCAAAAATTTAATTAAATATTATATCAGGGAATAATTGATACAAGTTATAACCTAACATATCATCAAAGTATTGTTTTAACTTTTGGGCTTCTGTTAAGTGATACACTGTATTTGAAAAGACACCGTATCGTAATGCTAAATTTATCAATCGCTTTTCCATTGTCATTGTTTCTTTATAGCACATTAAATCACACAAGTTAATAAGTTTTTCAAGAATAGTATATTCGTGTTCTTTTACAAAATCTTTGACAAAATTATATTTATATCTATCTTTGTTTGGTATTCCACCTGCAACACAATTTATATCATTGTTAAGGTAGGAGTGGGTTAAACATATGCTTACATAATCTTCATCATATCCTAGATTAAGTAAATATTCATAACCACCAATCCCATGTGGTATAACTCCGGGACCATAACCATTTCTTTTCCCAATATCGTGAATGTAGCCAAGAGTTTTTGCCATATCTTCATCTAAATTTAATGCTTTTGCTATTACAGCTGCGGTATTGCCAACGCAAATTGAATGTTCTATCCAATAATCATCTTTTGCCATTCCTCGTGCTTCGTTTAATAGTTCTAACGCTTTTTCACTTGTCAATTTCATAATGCCCCCTAATCTGTATATCCCATTTTAATAAAGAAATCTTTATATATTTCGTGTCTATTCAAATCATTAACAAAAGTAATCTTATGTTTATCCTTCGTAAATTTATATGAAGTATCTTCAAGTATTTCCGGACAACTAATTTCTTGTGTTTTAAACCAATCTTTGTTAAGAAGATAGGCAATAGCACTTAAATCCCATAGTGTTTTACTTTCGCCAATAATATCTTTTGGTGCTTGTCTATATGCCTTTTTGCAATTTTTAAATATTTCACATAGATATTTTCCAATCTCTCCTTGACCTAATAAATAATGTTCCAACTCATAAATTGTAGTAGATAAATTAGAAGCTACATTTCTACAAGGAATAACAACTAATGGTGCTTTTGAATTGTAAACTAATCTTACACTTTCAACATCTTGTCTAAAATTAAATTCATTGTTCTTTTCAGTTAAAAAGCTATTACCACCAAGCCAAATAATATCTATCTTATTCACAATCTCGGGTGCGTGATATATTGCAAGAGCAACATTAGTTATAGCACCAATCGCAATAATAGTTGTATGTTCGTTTACTTTTGCTAGTTCAATTATTTTAGAACTAGCTGAGTTTAATTCTTTGCTTTCAAAGAAATATGAAGTTGCCCCTTTATACATAACATTTTTATATTCGCTAGCATTTAACATATCTAAAACTTTGCTAGCAGTATTAAAAGACAAATCAATCCCCTCTGCAAGATTTTTTACAGGAGCATATCCACTTCCCATAAACGGAGCAATGGTAATCGCTTGTAAATTAACATTATCCAATGACTTTATAAGATAACACAAAGCGAATTGGTCATCAACTTCATTTGATATATCTGTATCTAAAATTACATTTCTTTTGTTCATATTAACTCCAAAATAAAATCTTCTTTTAATTTGTCTTCTAAAAATTTGCCACTTTTTAAGTATAGAATTTTTATTAGGTGGCAATCCTTTAACTTCTTTAAGTTACATGTTCTTTATTTCCAATCAGTATATGGATTTACATAGATTGTTCTTAAAACTCTAAACTTTTGATTTTGCAAGAATAGTTGTTGTAATTTATCAAAATTTTCGTCTGAATTTAACATAAGCTTTGCTAAATTATCAATCTCTTCATAATCAGCATTTGTTAAACTAGAGAAATTTTTGCCATAAATAAACATTGGTGTGTCTCTATAACCAAGTTCATAATTCATCAAAGCGAAAAAGTCAAGAAATAACTGTTTTGCTATTACTTGCAAGTTTTCATCAACTGAGTATCTTGCATATTTGTCTATATCTGGCAGTTCTCCCTTTCTTGCTTTTAGCCAAAGTTCAGCTGGATATTCAAATTCTTTTTTTAGGTTGCATAAATTAACTTGTTTATATATCTTTTTACTATCTTGGACTTGTGCGTCAATAGCAATCCATTTATTGCTACGTTTATCAAAATATTCGTTAATCCAATGGTCCACAATATAATCTTCATAAATGTAAGGAGCAAACCCTGCTCTGCAACGAGTTGAAATTCCTTTTGATTTAAGAACAGAAGCAAACAAGATTGACATATATCTGCAGGTCGTAATAATTTTTTCATTAAGCGGTTTGTTTAAAATAAAGCCGTTTTTATTTAATCTAAAAATTTCGCTTGTTATAGCTACAGCAGTATCTAAGGCGTCATCTATACAATTCAAATAATCAAAATTGTTAGCGATTTCTTGTTTGGATAAGGTGCGTGCCAATCTAAATTTGTGAACATGTTGTTCTGAGACCAACAATCTTAAATCTTTTATATTGTTGGTTAAAGATTTATAATAATCTTCATAAGGTCCAGCATTCGTGTATTTTGACACATTCAAATAAAACTTTTCAATTTCAGACTTCATTTAATATCTCCACTTATTTTTTTATATAGATTTTTCCAACTTGTAGCAAAAGGCAAATTTTCTTTTTCTTTGCGGTTATATTTAGTAAACATAAGCATTACATTTATGCCATTTGCTCTCATTTTTTTGCATTGACCTGCGCGGTCATCAATCATAATATCAATGTTATATTCTTGGCACTCTTTTGTTTTGTCTGGTGCATTAGATAATATAAGTTTTGTGTAGTTTATATTGTTCTTTTTAAGCCAATCAAGAGTTGTTTGCTCAGGACTAAGATAATGTGGATATGCTCTATGAGATATTAGGTAAAGTTTGTGTCCGTCTTGTAAAAGTTTATCCATATATTTCTTGCAGTTTCTTCTAGGTTTTAGGTTTTTTGCAATTCTTTCCATATTGTTATTATAGAACTCATCAACTTCATCTTGCGACCAGTCAAACATTCCGTGATTGATGTGTCTTGCTTTTTTATTGATAATGCCAGCATTTCTTTTATTTTTATCTTCTAATAAAAATTCTTTTAATATATCGTTATCAAAAGCTGTTATTACATTGTCAATATCTAATCCTATGTTCATAAAATCTCCTATCTATGTAAAAGTTTTATAAATTCATCTCCACTTAAAATATGAATCATAGAGTTGTGAGATGTTTCCATAAATGGCTTTAATCTTAGAAATCTTTGAGTTATCTTTTGTCCTTGTGGAGTTGAGCAATCTGCCATAACTTCTTTAATTTCTGAGCCTTGATTTACGATTTCAATTATCTTTGCACTTGTAATATCTATAAGTTCTCTTAAAGTTTGTATATCTCTATGGTTTTTATCAATAGCAATCGCTGAGAAGTATAAGTAATTGAAATATTTATCTTTATCAAGTTCTAAATCACTAACAAGAATTTGACTTTCGTTCATTTCATTATGTTTTACTTTGTCGTAAACTTCTTTTTTAAGAGAAAGTATATTAACATAAGCAACAACCTTTGAATTATCTTTAACTACAACACAAGAGTTAGAATCTGCTAGATACCATTTATAAGCCTCCTCTGCAGGAGATACATTTTCATCTGGGAAGTATTGATGGTCAATTTCTTCCATTTTAATAAAATCTTCAAATGTTAGTAGCATTTTTTCTCCTTAAAGATATTTATAAAAGCCATAATCTTCGCCATATCCTAATTTTGTGTAAAATTTCCTTGCACTCTGATTATCATTATCACAACCTAAAAATATTAAATCTGCATTTATTGATTTTCCAAAGTTTTCAATAAAGTCCATTATTGATTTGCCAATATTTTGTTTTCTATAATCTGGGTGAACTCTTAAATTCCAAAGCATTAAGATTGGTTTTTGTTTCTCGACTATATCGTGATTAACCACAACCGAACAAAAGCCGACAAGTTTATCCTCGTGCATAGCAGAAATAAACTTATAATCTTCATTTTTTATAAGTTTTCCAAATTCTTTAACCATACCTTCATAATTGGTTTCTAATCCAGTATCTCCATTGTGATATTGCCTATATAGCCAAGGTAATTGTTCTAAATCGCTTTTTATTGTAAATCTTATTTCAATTTTCTTATCCATATATTTATTATAACATAAACTTTTTATATTTGTATTATTTTTTAAAAAGTTTTTCATATAAAGAAAAAATAGCATTAGGTTAATTCCTAGCGCTATTTTGTTTAGCGTATTATTTATCTTCATTGTCGCTTAAAAGCTTTGAGTTTTTAGTATTAAGCAATTCTTTTGTGTTAGCGTTGATGGGACTAACGATTGAACGACCAAGCTTATTTTCAATATCTGTCCTTGCATTTTTTGCAATTTGTCCACCTTCTTTTGCAACTTTTTTGTTTTCGTTAAATGTTTGTGGCTGTTGTTGTTTGCTAATAGCTGTTGTTGAAACTTCTGCAAGCATATTAAGGACTAATTCAATATCTGTCATATTATCTCGCAAATTTTCTTTTTTGAGTCCTTTCAGTTGCTTATATTCCTGCACAGATAAACCAGACCAAGCTTTTGTCATTTCATTAGTTAGAATTGCATAATCTTTTTCTTGTGTAATCCCTCTATCTTGCCATTCAGCAGTTAGTTCTTTACGAGTTTTGATTGTCATCATTCTTTGAGTTATCCAATCTTCTGGGTAACCTTTTTCTCGGTATGTAGCAATGGCTCTATCTATTGCTTTTTGTGGGTCGGCAATTTCATCAAGTCTTTCGCTACCAACTTGTGCTAACCACATTTTAAATGGCTCTGCTTTTGAACTAGGTATAGATTGGATAAGACGAAGCAAATCTCTTGTATTTACTACATCAGTTAATCTTGATTTACCATCTTTTGCAATCATTTTCAAAGCGTGACAATTTGTCACGGTTTCATTTCCTTCATCTTTTAATCTTTGTTTTAATTTTCTCCAATATGCTGTAGGGTCAACACTATTTGTTAAAACTTCAATAACGTCAACAACAGAAAACCACCAATCTTCTTTTTCTTCATTCCATTCTGTTCTAATTTTCTTATCTTCAAAAATCTTAATGTTTGACATCTTTGTTCTCCTATAATTGCATTATAACATATAGATTGAAAATTTGTATTAAATTTCAAAAGATTTTCGAGAAAGTATCAAAGTAAAATAACCGATTTCAACTCAAAAGTTTTAAACATTTTTAGATAGTTTTAGGCAGTTTTAAACCAATCAACTTTCTCAAAAACACCACATTTGCTGTCAATTGCTGTCAATCCCCAAAAGCAAAAGACAGCAAATATTTTTATATATCTCAAAATCCCTTTATTTGTCTATGGTTTTAAAACATAGGGCTCACACACTTATCTTTCAGGGCTCGTTCTTGGTAAGGCAGATGTCCCGGGTTCGATCCCCGGTATCAGCTCCAGAAAAATCTCACCTATTGGTGAGTTTTTTTGTGAGTTTTTAGTCAAAAACTCACAGACGAATTACATTCGTCTCTGGAGCCTATCAGCGTTCGCTTCGCTCACTGAACAGCTCCAAATAGGATAAAATTATTAGGAAATAAATTACTAGAAGCCTTGGAGCCTATCAGCGTTCGCTTCGCTCACTGAACAGCACAAAATAAAAAACAAAATTTCTATTTTTTATATAAAGGATTTAGTAATTTTTGTTTTTGTTAAAAAAAGACACACAAAATAAATTGGTTGTTTTAAATTTTATAGTTTAAATTCCAATCCATCATATGCTGGCATATATCCATATTGTTTTAAGATTTGTTCCAATTCTTCATGTGGAGGATTTCCATCATGTGTTAAGTGTGTTGCATAAATCAAACAATTTTTATTTAATAAATTATTTTGTTTTAATTTATTTATATATTCATCAAAATATTTGATATTAAGGTGTGAAAAATAATAATCTCTTATACCGAAAGACTCATCTAAAAATATACAGTCAATTTTTTCGCCTTTTAACTCTTTCAGGGTAGTCTTGGTTAAAGGTGGAGTATCTGTTGCATATAAAATAGACTTTCCATTTTGTTTTATCAAATATAATTGTGCTCCAATCTTTTCATCGTGAGAACAATAAATTGCTTTGATAGTGTAATTGTCAAAGAACATGCTTTCCCCATGGTTTAATGTTTTTGTTTTTAGATTTATTTTATTTAAATATTCGTCATTGTATAAATCCATTTTATCATATTGGGATACTTTATTTTGAATATCATTTAAACAAAGTTCAGAGCAAACCAACATCAAACTGTCATTCCTTTTGGTGGCGTACTTATAGTCTAATGTAGTAAATTGATTTATATCAAAATGGTCTAGGTGGGTGTGTGTTTGTAAAAGCAATTTTACTTTCCCCATATCCTTTCCATACATATTCATAGCGACTTGACAATCAGGGGTTAAATCTATAATCATCTCATCATTTATAAGTATGGAAGCTCTTTTGCGTATATTTTTCCCTCTCATTAATCTTGCTTTTCTACAATATTCACAATCACAAAATGTCAACGGATAACCGAAACCACCAGAGCCCAAAACAGTTATTTTCATAATTATCTCCTTTAAGTTAAAAGTATATTGAGCAAAATAAAACAAGATTTATAACCCATTGTAAGTTTATCTGAACTAATATTAAATGTCAAGCATATTCAAATCATTTACAAAGAATTAGAAAAACTAGATTCCTGGGAAACATTCATTACTTTTGGCGATTTGAGTAGCGTTGGAGCTTATTAGCGTTCCATTGTAATGTGTTGCTATTCAATCCACCCAGCTATTTGATGACAAATTTTTATCCACAATACATGTATGAAGGGCTATTAATTTTACTCCATAATTCTTTTAATAAAATGCCACCGATATTGGCTTTGCTTTCAAAATCTTGTCTAGTTTTATATTCTTGTTGCATATTTTTTGAACAAAATACAATATCACAATCTTCATTGCTTTTTGAATTATTATTAGCTCTTAAAAATACCTCATATATTTCATTATTATATTCAAAAAGCATTTCGCTATAAAAATATAATCCATTAACAAATTCATCAAATGTCGCTTTAAATGGCAATCCTTTTTTATATTGTTCTCTTGCGGTTGTTGGAGTAACAAGCATTGGGTAACTTATTCCTGCTTTTTTCTCTAATAATTCTTCATCTTTACTGAATTTCCAACCACAATTTTTGCATTCGCCATTGCCATATTGGTCTTGCATTGCAATATGTCCACAGATTGAACATTTTACTAATTGGTCTTTCACATAAGGATCATTATACTTAAAATATTTAAAGTTGTTTTCATTTAATCCCGAAACATTTTTATTTTGTTTTTCCCATTTAAAATGAATTAAGTCTTTCCAATTTAAATCTTTTGTCCATTCATAAGTTGTTGGTAAGAATTCTTTAATATTTCCTTTCATTGATTTAAAAGGCTCATCATAGCACAAAACTATACTTGGTTTTATTCGCTTTAACATTTCATTATAACCTAGCATAAACTCTTCTTCACAATTTTCTCTATAATAAGTGCATACTGCAACAATTGAGCCTTCTTCAATTCCATCAAAACAAAACTCAAAACTTCTTTCATCTCCCCATGAAATCGTTGGAATAACTTTTAATCCTTTTGACTGCCAGTAAGCACCACACCATCTATTTTTAAAAACACTTTCAATTTGAAGGGCAAGAGGCATATTTGTAAAAACACTAAAGTCAGGACTAAGCAAACAAAAATATTGACTCAATTTTTCTAACTCTTCTTCAGCATTTTCATAAACTTTTTCAAATTTCCAATCATAAGTAAAAAAATGAATCGTTTTATTTTTGTTTGTATCATCATTTTTTTTGGTGTTAACATAACTTAAAAATTCAATTTTATTTACATCAATATTTTGCTTTTTAATTATAGGAAATTCATATTTTCCAGCTGAATTATTTTGGTATAAAAATTCATTTCTGACAAGTTCTTGCTTTTTCTTTTGTTTTTCTATCTCATAATCACTTAATTGTTTTGTCATTTTCTTCTCCTTTTAAAAATAAAGATTATAATCTGGATTTAAATTCTCAGGATTTCTCTCTGGGAAACCCTTTTCCCAACTCCAATTATGATCGTGTGGAAACTCATGATTATTATGTGCGTCTTGATGGCTAAAATCTCTATTTCTTATAACTCTTCCACTTGAATCAAACCATCTACTTTGTACTTTTTCTCCATTTACATATAAATCATATCTTGAATTTGGTTTTGCCCCACGTGTTGGTAGGTTACCACGTCTGCCATCTACTCGTTCTATTGTTCTATTGGGAACTCCACCTGAGCCCATTATAACACCTCCTTATTCGTTTTGTTTTCTTTTTTTTGTTAACTTTTTCTATTTTTTTACTAAAAATGCAAAAGGTTGGAGAAATTATATTCTTCAACCTTTTTTAACATTCCATCATAATTTTTTTTATAAGTCAAGGTTTAAATGATACGTTTTTTTACAATTTTCTCATATGCTTTTTATTCATTTTCAAAAAAAATTAAAAAACTGCTAAATTTACTTGACATTGCGGGGGGGGTAAAATCAAATTGTAAAAAAATTAATATTTTTTATTTTATTTTGCTCGTTTTTATCCGTTTAATTTGTATTAATAGTGAGTATTAAATAATACTACATATACTTAGGATTTTCAACTTTATCCCAAATATCTTTCACAAGTTCATCACCGATTTTAGCATTTTGAATGAAATCTTCTTTGTCTAAAAAGAAATATACATTTTCTGGACTCCAACCAAATTCGATTTTTTTATTAGTGTTGCTTCTTAGATACAAGCAACAATTTAACCCCTTATACCAAAACTCCATTTCACTATAAAAATATAGTCCGTCAAGAAAATCATTTAAGTCTGGTCTAAATGGCTTTCCTTCTTGATATAATATTTTTGCTTTATTTAATGATATCAAATTAGGGAAAATCACTTCGTTTTCGTTTATTTCTCCCAGTCTATTGTTGTACCAACCGCAATATAGACACTCTCCGTTTCCAGTTTTGCTGGCAAGTAAAGTCTTGCCACAAACATCACATTTTTTTTCAAAAATTTTATCATATCGATTATTTTTCATCATTTCTCCTTTTTAACAATAATTCATGTTTATTTTTTCACCATTTGGGCCTACATATTCAAGTCTAGGAGGGTGTCCGCTATTTTTCTCCCAATCCCAATAATGGTCGTGGGGAAAAGTGTGGGTATTGTTTGAATCGTTGTGTTTCCAATCTCTATCCCAAATAGCTTTACCTTCTGCATCATACCATCTTTGTTGTAATAATTCCCCAGTCACTTCATCATAATAATCAGTTCTAGAATTTAGCGCATCCTTCAATATCTTTTATATTTTTCCCAAATGGACCATATACTTTATTCACTCCACCACTTGGTTTACACATTCCCATTATAACACCTCCTGTGGCAAAAGTCCAAATGCTTTAGACTTCGTTTGTCCGTTATCACCTAATAATATAAAATAAATTTCTTTTCCCTCTAAATTTTCAACCTTTAGGGTTGTAACAAATTCTCCAATGACATTGTATTTTGTTTTTATTTTAATACCATCTAAAACCCAAATTATTTTATTTGCGAACAACGAAGATACTGTAATTATACCTTGATAATTATCTACATCTATATAATTAATTTTAGGAGCACCAATCAAGTTATTATTTGTTCTTTTTATATTAAATAATTTTTTTATTTCGTTATAACTAAGAATATCCAAATCAATATCTTGGTATGGATTCTCAATAAAAGGAATATTTTTCTCTTTTATTGTGGCGTTTTCAAGACCAAAATTTGTCAAATCCGCCTTTATTTTCCATCTATAAATTTTATTCCGTTCTTCAAAATCCATTTGCGCTTTCATTAAATGCGTGGCATAATCTAATTCGCTACACTTGTTTACATTTATAAAATGCCTTAACTTCTTCTTCATAACCCAATCTTTGAGAATTTCTAATATGTTTCACTCCGTGACATTTACTACACAATGCAATTATATCAAGTAATGACTGAGTTTTTGTTTTTATATTAAAATCCCAAACTTCGTGAGCATCTAAATCATCTGTTACAAGTCCACAAATTTGACATCTATGATTCGCCCTTTTGTAACAAAAATTTCTGACGATATTCCACTCTTTTTTAAGTAATGTTTTACTAAAGTCATTATTCCAAGCACCTTTTGGTAGCAATTCTATTGTAAGTTTTAAAGTTTTATTATTGCCTCCTAAATTTCAGGGTATAGTTCACCTGCTAGATATTTCTTTGTAAATTCAACAATTCCCATCTTCTTTATTAGTTCTTCTTTATCAAAAGGATTAATTGCTTTTATTTTACCTTTCATTTCAGGGAACGGAGTCCCATAACATATAATCGCAGAAGGTTCTATAATTTCAAACATTTTATTATAACCCAGCATAAAGTCATCTTTATTATCTTCTCTTGTGTAAGTTGAAACTGCTACAACCGAGCCTTTTTCAATTCCATCAAAGCAAAACTCCAAACATGGGATTGAACCCCAAGAGATTGTTGGAATAACAATCATTCCCTGTTTTTGCCAAAATGCACCACACCATCTATTTTTAAATACGCTATCTATTTGTCTTGCAAGTGGCATATCTTTATATGTACTAAATTCTGGTGTAAGTAAAGCATAATATTGGTCTATTTTTTCAAGCGATTTCTCAGGTTTTTCATATACACTTTGAAAATTCCAATCATATGTAAAAAAATGAATTGTTTTGTTTTGATTTTCTTCATCATTATGTTTTGTTTTTGTAAAAGCCAACAATTCAATTTTATCTAAATCAATA
>CALWJU010000009.1 GCA_944381105.1 uncultured Clostridia bacterium
CTGCAACCGAACTTATGCAAAAACTAAATTTAAAGTCTCGAGTTGGTTTTAGGAAAAACTACTTGCAACCAGCCCTAGATGCTGGACTAATTGGCATGACCGAACCCGACAAACCAACCAGCAAAAATCAAAAATATTTTAGAATTTAATTTTTATAGAATTTTAAATAAAAAATATATTTTTATACGAAAATCAAAAATTTTATGTTATAATGACATTGATTAAATATTTGGAAAATTTTGGAGTTAAAGGAGTGCTTATGTCAAGAGGTATTATTTATGTTTGTTCTACTGCGGTTGAAGGCTTAATTAAGATCGGGAGGACTAATGATTTTCAAAAGAGAATGAAGTTTTTAGAGGATAACGGGTATAAAAATGTTACGGGGTTAAAAAGACAGTTTGCAATTGAAGTTGACAATTATGAGGATATAGAACAACTATTAGATGATTTATTTGCAAAAAGCAGAGTGGGGAATAGTGAATTATTCTCATTAGATTTGAATAAAATTATTCAATTATTGTCATCTTTTTCTGGGAAACAAGTTTATCCGACAGATGAAACTAAGCAAGAAGTATTTAATAAGGCGACTGAAATTGTTTACAGCAAAATGATACCTGAAGGGGAATATTTTTTATCTAGGAAGATAAAGGAAATAAATCAAACAGTAAAAGCTCAGATGGTTGTCGAAAATGGTAAGTTTATTCTTAAAAAAGGTTCAGTTATTGCACCATATAAAGAATATAAAACGCCATCTTGGATAACAATACGAAAAAGTATGAAATTAGACAATAATGGTATTTTATTAAAAGATGTTGAATGTTCTTCGCCATCAATGGGGGCTGCATTGGTTGTAGGGCAATCTGCCAATGGCTGGAAAAGTTGGAAAAATAAAAATAATCAACTTATAGATATTTATCGTCGAAACGATATTGATGAATAGATAAACAAAATTTGGAGATATAATGGAACAAAAAGTCGATATAAAAGAGAACTATATTTATGAACTAGATGATAAGTTGTTGGAAATTTTGCTCAAAGACCATTCTTCTAATAAAAACATAATTTGGGCAACGGATAACTATGCTTATCGTGGCAAGGGATATTATCCATACGACCACATTGCTTTAAAATTAATTACAGGAAGGAATGGGCTTGTGATAAAGCCTCGTGTCAAGAAATCAAAGAAGGAACAAAACAAACGAATTAAAGACAAGGCAGAAGTGTTTACCCCTTCTTGGATTTGCAATGCTCAAAACAATCTTGTTGATGAATCTTGGTTTGGAAGGAAAAATGTTTTTAACATTAAAAATCAAGAGCAAAAGACTTGGCAAGTTGTAAAAGATAAAATTGTGTTCCCAGAAGGAAAAACTTGGCAAGATTATGTTAAGGAAAATCGCCTTGAAATTTCTTGTGGCGAAGCACCATATCTTGCAAGTAGATATGATACCGTTACAGGTGAATGGCTTGAACCTAATGAAAGAATTGGGCTTCTTGATAGAAAGTTAAGAATAATAAATGAAAATATTGACAATGAAAAAGATTGGCACGATTGGGCTGTTGAAGCATTCAAATCAATTTATGGCTTTGAATGGCAAGGAGATAGTCTTTTAATCGCCAGAGAAAATTTGTTGTTCTCTTTTATTGATTACTATGTTGAAAGATTTGAAAACTATCCTATTAAAGAATATCTGGAAGAAATAGCAAAAATTTTATCTTGGAACATTTGGCAAATGGACGGATTAAAATTTGTAATTCCAGATAGTTGTAAACCAGTGCCAGAATTACAAATGTCACTTTTTGACGATAACATTAAGCCACAAGAATGTCCTGGATGTAAGAAAAATAATAATTCGCAACATACAGGCATTTATTGCAAAATAATGAACTGGGAAACAAAAAGGTCAATTAAATTTATTAATTTGTTTAAGGAGAAAAAATAATGAGTAATCAAACAAATGGGAACACAAATAAGAACAAACTGCTCGCACCTTTTGCGTATAACCTTATATATATTTACGAAATACCTGATGAAGATCATAGACATTGTTTAAAAATAGGTAAAGCATCTTATACTACAAATGAAAAAGTGGATATAAACGAAGAGAATACGGATTTATTAAATAAATGTGCCAGAGAAAGAATAAATAAGCAAACTGGTACTCCTGCTGTCCGTTATTATTTAAAACATGCTGAATGGGCTGTTAAAGAAGAAACTATCGGAGACAAAAAAGAACTGGTTGCATTTTTAGATGATGATGTTCATGAAGTATTGTTAAACTCTGGTATTAAAAGAGCTAAATTTGAATTAGATGCTAACCCTAGAGAATGGTTTAGGGTTGAATTACAAACGGCAATTAATGCGATTAAAGCAGTTAAGGCTGGCAGGGAATCCTTAAATAATAGTGAAATAAATCTACCATTTAAAGGTATCACTTTGTATCCCAATCAAGAGGCTGCAGTAACTAAAACAATGAAAACATTTAAACATAGTAATTCTATGTTGTGGGATGCAAAAATGCGTTTTGGAAAGACTATTACCGCTCTTGAATTGATTAAAAGATTAAGCAAACAATCTAATGTTTATGGGGAGATTAAAAAAGTTATTATTGCGACGCATCGCCCAGATGTTATTGAACAGTGGTTTGAAGATTTTAGAAAAGTTTTTTATGAAAAAGATTCAACTTGGAAATTTGGTTCAAAAGTAAAAGGATTTGGGCTACCTATTGAAAAATTAATAAATTATAACAATATTATTTGCTTCGCTTCATTACAAGATTTAAGAGGTGCAAAATTAGTTGGTGGTAGTTTCGTTAAAAATCAAGAACTTTATGATACAAAATGGGATTTACTAATTATAGATGAAGCTCATGAGGGGACATTAACAGAGCGTGGAGAAAATATTTTCAATGAATTAATTGATAAAAGCAAAGAGCACAAAACAAAGGTTTTACGTCTATCTGGGACACCATTTAATATAATCGACCAATATGATAAAGACGAAATTTATTCATGGAGCTACATTGATGAACAAGAGGCTAAACAAAACTGGAATTATTTTCTAAACCCTAAAAATCCATATGCTAAAATGCCTAAGATGAATGTTTATACCTACGATTTAGGTACAATTATAAACAATCCTCATTACCTTGATGACAAGATGTTTAATTTTGGCGAATTTTTTAGAGTATGGACAGGCAATAAAGATGAAGATATTGCAGATGATGGTTCTTGCATCACTGTAAGTAGAGATAAAATTGGTTCTTTTGTGCATGAACAAGATGTAAATAATTTTTTAAATCTCTTGTCAAAGGAAGATGAAGGGAATAATTATCCTTTTTCTACGAAAGAATATCAGGATTACTTTAAACACACGCTTTGGATGTTGCCTGGTGTTAAAGAAGCGGCGGCTTTAGAAAAATTATTGTACAATCATCCAGTATTTGGAAATGGGAATTTCAAAATTGTTAATGTTGCTGGTGATGGCAGTGAAATTGAAGAAAATAATGAAGAAGCAATTAGAAAAAATAAAAGAGCTTTAGACAAGGTTAAAAATGCAATCAAAAATAATGAAAGAACAATAACTTTAACGTGCCAACGTTTAACAACAGGTGTTACTGTTCCAGAATGGACAGCGGTATTTATGCTTTATGGTTCCTCAGTGGTTTCTGCTCAAAGATATATGCAAACAATATTTAGAGTGCAATCTCCTGCCAATATAGATGGAAAGATAAAAGAAAACTGTTTTGTTTTTGAATTTGCACCTGATAGGGCCTTGAAAGTTTTGGCAAAGGCCGCTCACTTATCTCACCAGGCCGGTAAAGTCAACAGCCCAGAAACTAAGAAAGTAATGGAAAAGCTTTTGCAATTCTGTCCTGTAATTGCGATAAATGGTTCTCAAATGAATGCTTATGATGTTCCAATGATGATTAAACAACTTAAATCAGCTTATATTGATGATATCGTTGATAGTGGGTTTGAAAATAAAAGGATATATAATCTTGAACAATTAAGACTTGAGAATATCGATTTAAAGGATTTTGAAGGCTGTGATCAAATATTAAAGGGTGTCACTCAAACCAAACTTTCAAAAAAGGTCATAGTTAATGAAAATGATTTAGATAAAAAAGGTAGCTCTACTATAAAAATTAAGGAAAGACAACTTAAAACGCTTGAACAAAGAGAAAAAGAAAGAGAGGCTCAAAATGCTGTAAAAATCTTAAATGCTATTATGACTAAAGTCCCTCTGATGGTATATGGTTTAACTTTGGCAGATAATGTAAATATTACTTATGACAATTTCACAACATTAATTAATGATGCATCTTGGAACGAATTTATGCCAAAGGATGCAACTAAAGAAAAGTTTAAATTGTTTAAAAAATATATAGATATTGAGATGTTTGAACTCTGTAATGAGGAATTGAGAAATCAAGTGAATGCTGCAAATAAGCTTTCTATAAATGAAAGAATTAAACGATTGACCCCATTATTCCTAAAGTTTAGGAACCCAGACAAAGAAACGGTTTTAACCCCTTGGAAAGTCGTAAATATGCATATGGGCGATTGTTTGGGTGGATATAATTTTTATAATGAAAATTATCAAGTTGTTCTTGATGAACCAAGATTTATTGACAGAGGACAAGTAACAAATCAAGTAATAAAAAATACTGATGCCAAAGTGCTTGAAATAAACTCAAAAACAGGTTTATACCCATTATATATAACCTACTCATTATTTAGAGAAAGATTAAAAAGCCCTTTAGAACATAGAAATGAAAAAGCTATTTGGAAAGAAACTGTTGAAAATAATATTTTTGTTGTTTGTCGGACTGAAATGGCTGAAAATATAACAAAGCGAACTTTAATAGGAGATGATAAAAATATTAAAGTAAATATAATGACTATAGACAATATGATTGAGCAATTAAAAAGTAAGCCAGAAGATGTGTTAAGTAAAATTTTAAATAAAGTTGAATGGAATATTCAAGGAGGAGGAAAAATGAAATTTGATGCGATAATTGGAAACCCGCCATATCAAGGAACAAATCACGCCCAGATTTACCCATTTTTCTATTTAGCATCTATTAAACTGTCTAATAATTATGTATCATTAATTTTCCCAACAGGGTGGCAAGAACCTAAAAATGGAAATAATCTAGGAAAATTAAATAATCAAGACATAAAACAAGACAAGCAGATAGTTTTTATTGATAATAGACATAATGTATTTCCTGGCATTTCTGGGGCCGAATGGGTAAATATAATTCTTTGGGAAAAAGGTTATGATAATAAATTGGATGGAAAACAACTAATTTATATTGATGGAGAAAAGCCTACTCAAAAGGTATTGGAATATGAATCAAAGATTGAGGATAAACCTAAAGAAATTATTGAATTGTCCAAGTATGTAAAACAACAAGATTTTGAATGTTTACAATCATTAACTTCAGCATATAAACCATATGGCTTGAGAACAGATGTATTTCAAAACTTTTACAAATACAACTTAAGTGCTATGCAAACTGAAAAAATACATCCAACAGATATAAAAATATATGGGAATAAAGAGAGCAGATTTGTTCCAAAAGATTATAATATCCCAAAATTAACAAAGGCTTTTAATAAATATAAAGTTTTTGTTCCATATGCGTGGGGCAATATGTCAAAAAATGCTGGTTTAGGTGGAGCTTATGCAGATATAATAATCGCAAGTCCTTATGAAATTTGCACAGAAACCTATTTGGAAAGTGGTTGCTTTGATGATTTTAAAACTGCTCAAAAACACGCGAAATATCTATTAACAAAATTTGCCAGAGCTTTGCTATTTTTGAACAAAACTTCACAACACAGCACTACAGCCTGGAGTGCAATTCCCGTTCAGAACTATAAGGAAGATTGGTGGGATAAATCTATCGCAGAAATAGATAAGGAACTTATAAAAAAATATGATGTTCCAAGTGATATTGCAGATTTTATAGATAAAAATATCCAAAAGAAAACAGAGATAAATATAATAAATTTTAATAATAACAATTAGATAGAGTTTTAATCGGTAAAAAAATAGAGATTTTATAAATAATTATTTTAAATCTAAAAATATTGCTTGTGAATGGCAATATCAATATTGAAAATAAATCTCGGAAAAAGAATATTGAAGAAAGAAATCAAAAAGTGCTTGAAGGTAAAGGTGGTGGTGATTACTTAAAATGGAAAGAACCGAATAAAATAAAGATGAAATTGATGTTTGGTTTAATTTGAAACGATAGATTTTAAGGATTAAAAATGAAAAATATAACAATAATTACAGGTGATTCAAGAGGTGTTAGGAAAGAGCTTTCAAAAGGATTTTTGCTCAAAGGTGAAAATGTTGCAATCATCTCTCGAACAAAAAGTGAATTTGAAACATTGTTAAAATTGTCAATGTGATTTCTCAATCTGACATAAGAGTATTTAAGTTTGAAAGTGTTTACTGTTCTGCAAAATGGACATAAGAAGGATATTCTCAATGCTTGAGGGGGGAAACTTTTGGAACAAATATCAAAGTAATAATGTTTATCCGGGCGGAATCAACACAGAATTTTGGAAGGATAATCACAACTATGTGAAAGCTGGAGTTGAAGATACTTTTGCAAGTCCAGAAGAGGTTGCAAAAATAATTGTTGA
>CALWJU010000010.1 GCA_944381105.1 uncultured Clostridia bacterium
TTATATTATCACACTCGCTCATCCTTTGTCAACACTTTTTTTCATTTTTTTTATCTTTTTTTATTATTTTTTTACTCTTTGTCCGATACACCCTAGCCCGTTGTTATACTTTTATGTCGTTTGATGTTAAAAAAAAGACTTGTCTAGTGACAAATCTTAGTTTTTTTAACAATAGTTTCTAAAAAATTACAATAATTTATTTCTTAAAATTTACAATTTTATAAGATATTTTTTGAATATAATCCTTATCTTGACATGTGATGGCGTGATTTATCACGCAAATTCGTAAGAATTTAATAAAATTTTATGCTAATAAAATTTTATCATCACATGGATTGTCCACCTTTAAAAGCGCATATAATTTTTACTCTCGCTCATCATTATCGTTTAACTGCAAATAATCTTTTACACTTTCACAAACATCTTTCATTCCTGATACCGACCTATAAGATAGGTACTCATCTGGTGTAAACATTCTATCCGCAGAATATCTAGCACCTATATCCTTATAAGTTGTAAAATTAGGGTTGAGGAAAAGTTTTAATAGATTGTTTTTTGCTTTCTCAGTTATCATATATTTAAAGAAGCCTTTTGCCTTATTCTGTCCCTCATCCTTTCTAGGCATAAAATAATACTCGGCAAGCACACTTTTATTCATATCCTTATAACTTGTACGATACTTTAAAATTGCTTCGAGAAGCATTGAGTTAAGTTTGCATGTCGTAATATATTCTACATTTTTTAAATCATACTTGCCTAAATCTTTTGCGAGTTCTTGGTGCAATGGCGAATTTAGGTCGCCATTTCTTCTTATCTTCTCCGATTTATCAAATATCTCTTGGTATGGCGAAAGTTTGCTAAGCAGGTCAATGGTATTTGCAAGTTTAAAAGCGAAATTGGTCTTAGAAAGGACAATATCATAGTCCTCACCCTCTCTGTCTAAAATTGGATCAATATTGAAAAACACGCTTGCTAGCGAGAGGAATTTTATCTCCTCTATGTTTGCCCCTTGTTTAACCACGTCAGTTACAAAGGCATCCAGCGTCAAAAGTTGGTGATTGTCAGGTTTCTTTGAGGTCAAAACATGAGTATAAGCACACAGCAAATCAAAGAGTGCGTTTGTGTTATACAAATAATCTTGGCTCTTCACAGCCTTATCGTCTATTTTTTGCACCAACTCCTTTGCCTTATCTTTTAAATTTCCGCTTATAATAAATCTCTCATCTGCTATATTTTCTTTTTTAGATTTTGTCCATTCATTTTTGAGAGCCTTTGTCGTAGAACTTGAAATTTTTTTATCAATTTGAGGATAATATGTAATACCTTTCATTTTCTTTTCCTTTCTAAAATCTATTATATCATATTCAACTATTTTTTCAAGCATTTTTTTCATAATTATTGCTTTATTCTCTTATTTTTACCATATTTATCATATTTTTTATTGATAATGTTAAGACAATATTCAATAGTCTGTTCAAGTGTCATCTGCGAATTGTCAACTATAATTGAGTCTTTCGCAGGCTTTAATGGTGCGATCATTCTGTGTTCATCCCTATAATCTCGCTCTTTTAAGTCTTTAAGCACCTCTCCATAAGATATATTTTTCTCTTGGCTTTGCTGATATCTTCTCATGGCACGTATTTCAGGTTTTGCAGTTAAAAAAAATTTAAAATCTGCATTTGGCAAGACGTCAGTTGCTATGTCCCTGCCCTCAATTATACAATCATACTTCTTTGCAAATTCTTGTTGCAATTCCCTTACCTTCTCTCGTAGCACTGGATTGGGCGAAATCTGTGAGGCAAGGTTGGATATCTCCTCTTCTCTCAACATGTTTGTATAGTCTATTGCGTTAACACTGACATGTTGATTTTTCCCTACAAAAAACACCTCAATATTCTTATCCTTTATAAACTCTTCCACCTCTTGCTCGTCAATCTTGTTATGTTTTTCATCTCGAAAGGAGCAAGCCAGTGCCCTATAAATTGCCCCTGTATCTAATACGTGAAACCCTAGTCTGTCAGCAATTCCCCTTGCAAGTGTACTTTTACCGCTTCCGACAGTGCCATCAATTGCAATATTTATCATTTATTTCTCCTAAGGTTTATTATATCAAATTTCTTTGTTTCAAGCAAAACAATTGCAACAATTTAAAAAATTATTTGTATATTTGTTGAGTTTAAGTGGTAATATTTGAAAAAATTTTCTTTGTATGCTATAATATTTTTATGAGTAGTAGTTCAGACAAACATAACGATAATTTTATAGCAGGTTTTGAGCCCTTTATTAATATTAACAGCACAGTATTAATTTTAGGTTCTTTTCCGTCGGTATTATCAAGGAAAAACGGCTTTTATTATGGTAATAGTCGTAACAGATTTTGGTCTACACTTGCAAATATATATGAAGAAAAAACTCCACAAACAATAGAGGAAAAGAAAAGATTCTTAACAAAACATAACATTGCACTTTGGGATATTGTTACAAAAGCGGACTTTAAAGGTTCTAGCGATAAAGTGCTTGAAAAATCGTCGTTTCAATTTGCAGACATTGAAAAATTACTTAAAGAATATCCAAATATCAAGAAAATATTTTGTAATGGCAGGCTTGCTTACAAACTATTTAAAAGTCGATATGAAAATAGTAATTTAACAGCCGAATATCTTCCCTCAACGAGCCCAGCAAACACAAGATTTGCCCCAAAAACTTGGGAAAGTAATTTGAAAGGCTAAAATAATCAAAAACAAAGTGCCAAAAAACACTATTTCAATTATATCTGTGCTTATTATAGATAGATTATAAAAAATATCAAAAATAAAAATATATAAATTTTACAAAAAATCACGAATATTTTTCGTGATTTTTACGTTATAGCAAAGATTTACTAATTGTTTTAAAGTAAGGCATAGCGACATAAATTTTTATTAGTCTACTTTAACAAACACATAGTATCGTGGCTTTCGCCCGCCAAAAGAATAATCACCAGACTTATGTTCCATAAACATATATTTTTTGCCATCTATTTCTTTTATTGTGTATGCCGAAGCAGTTTTATAATTAGTATTTAAAATAAAGCCTTTTGTCCATTTGAAATCTTGCTTGTTAGCCTTTCCGTCCGCATAAATGCAAATAGTTTCACCCCTGTCAAGCAAGACTAAATTGTCGTATAGTAGTTTAGACACTTGTTTTGTGTTTGGAGAAAAATCTTCTATCTCTTTAACAAAACCATAAGTTTTCCACACTCCCTTAACGTCATCATCCTCAAAAGGTAAATCTACGTTATCTTTAATTTCAATATCATCAATAGTGTAAACATTGTGGTCAATATTTTCATAGACTGCGTAATACTCAACTATTCCTGACCTATTCCAATCAAAAACTAGCACAAGTTTATCATCTTTATAATAGTATTTCATAGGAACATCATTTATAAATATATAGCCCTTTGTCCAAAAATCTATTACCCAATAACCTTCGCCCTTTGGCATAATAAATAAATCTTTAAGAGCAAAATCTTTTGATTTATATAACTCTTTATTTTCTAATTCCTCTTCGCTATCACACAAACCTAATAGATGCCATTTACCTACCAGGCGTTCGTCGTTAATAAAATTTTTCATAATATACTCCCCCTTTTCGTTTTTGTAAAGGTTGGAGATGTCTCGAATTGCTTTTTTCGTTCTTTTAACCTGTTTTGAAAGGTCTTTAATCTTCTTGTTTAAAGTATCATCATTGAGGTTTTTTATTTCGCTAAGTTTAAAGCCCATCTTTTTAAGGTAAACTATTTTGAGTAGTTCTTCAATGTTCTTTTCGTCAAAACGCCTATATCCTGTAATGGAGTCAATTTCTGCCGGCATTATGAGCCCCATTTCCTGATAATATCTAATTGTTTTGACAGGAACACCTGTTAATTTTGAAAAATCGCTTATTCTTAACATATCCTTTCTCCTTTTACGCCTATAATATATCATTACACCTTAGTGGAGAGTCAATAGTTTTTTTAAAAAAGTCTATTTTATTTAATAGACCTTTTATTTCGATTTTGTTTTTCTTTGTTTTATATTTTTGTTTGATATTAGTATATTTCTTACTTATTTTTTATCTTTTTTACCTTAATTATTTTATTTGTAAGTTATTTGTTTTACTTTTATCCTACTAAAAAGCGGTTTACTAGAATACTTGCATGTGATGAGTGTGTGTAACACACAAATTCGCAAGAATTTAATAAAATTTTATGGCTATAAAATTTTATCATCACATGCACACTTTACATATCTCTATTAAGCAACTTTGTATTTTCCAATCTTTTTCTTTAATGATTTTGTCAACTTTTTCTTGCGATACTTATATATGCTTTTAGTTAACAATTTGTTTTCATCGCAAGCAAGGGCTATTTTCATCTTTTTCTCTTTTATAGTATTGTTTATCATTTCCCTTTTTGCTTTATTCTTCAAAGACCTGCTTTTTAGAGCCTTAGTAAAATCAAAGTTTTCAAGATTAATCTCTTCCTTTTTATTTCGCACTTTTTCAACACGTTTTGGTATTCCGCTTTTTTCGACAGGAAGATTTACCTTGTCCTTTCTCTCTCGAATTTCTATTTGGTCATAAGGTATTGAAATATTGTTGCGTTTAAGTTCGTTATAGACAAGTTCTAAAATGTCATAATACACATCCCAATAGTCCTCGCTATCACAATAGCATCTTGCGGTAAACTGTATACTGCTTGCATTTAAGGCACTTAACCTACAAAATGGAGCAGGTTCTAATAGCACCTTACCATTGCTTATCATGCAGTCAATTATAAGTTTCTTAACCTGTTCAACATCGCTTTCGTAAGCCACATCAAATTTAAAATCGACACGGCGAGTCTTGTTTGTGTCATAGTCGACTACCGAACTGTTCACAATGGTAGAATTTGGTATTGTAACCCTCTTGTTATCACCTGTAAGAATGGTTGTAAAAAGGAAATTTATAGCAATGACATTGCCCTCTTTTCCATCAACTTCGATATAGTCTCCCTTTTTAAACATCTTATTTGAAACAATAACGATACCATTTGCAGCATTTGCTATGATATTTTCAAGAGCCATACCAATAGCAAGCACGATAGCACTTAAAGCAGTTAAAAGTCCTGTGATTTGTATACCAATTATGCTCAATAAAATCAGCACAAACAACACATACAGACATATCTTTATTATTACTACAATAAAGCCGACCGTTATCTTTTCCATGCTAGTTTTATTTAACAATCTACGAGTTAAATTAATAAGCAGTTTGATAACAATTAGTCCGACTAACAACACTGCAAAGAATATCACTATATTCCAAGCATTTGTCTCAAAAAAGTTTACTATATCATTCCAAATACCTGCCCAATCCATAAAAAACCTCTTTTGTTATACCTATATAATAGAAGGATTTTGTATTTTTGTCAAATAATTTATTAACTTTTTATAATTTTAAAAAGATAATTTCTTTATTTCATTTAGATATAGAAAAATGTCTTTTTTAAGAGAATTAAATTTCTTATTTTTCTTAAAATTTTCAAGGTATATTTCTCTATTAATTTCAAGCATGATTGAATAAAAATTGTCAACATTTTTATCAAAAATATTGTCAGGTATCATCGAACCAGAGTATGGAAAATTAATTCTTATTTTATAACCTTTATCTTTGAAAAATCCTGTCGTAAAGTTGATAAGATTTTCATCAATATACTTTTCATTTATCCCTATACAAATATCAGGAAAAGAACCTTTTTTCCAAAGCACTATCTCCTTAGAAAAGGAGTGGCAGTCGACTAAAATCACACGGTTATTTTTTAAATATTTTGCTGTTAATTTGTCAAGTTTTTTATGTACAGGAAAATAATATTTTTTGAGAATTTTGTCTTTGTAGACGCTATCCTCATCAATAAGTTTTTCGCCTTTATGAGTCTTAGTGTAAATTGCACCAAGCCCATATTTGCTCATACTCTCCTTATCGTCATCAATAAATTTTTCAACATCGCATACTATTCTTGATACCTTTGCTTTTACATGAGGAAACCTTTTGCACGAAAAAAGTTGTGAGGTTAGCAAATCTGTCATTGAATAATTAAATTTTTCAACCTCTCTATCACTTATAAATTTTTCTTTTTCTTTAAATATTTTACTGAGTCTTAGGCTTGAATGTGGAACAAACAATACAACTTTATTATCTTTCATATATTTAGCCCATTAAAATTAAATTTTTCTATAAACATTTTTTACAACGCACTCATTTCGTTTCAAAAATATTTAAATTTATATATTAAAAGAACAGACTATAAATATATTACGCCTTTACAGTCTCTTCAATTTCTTCATCTTGCTCTTCTCTTTCTAAGTCCTCACCATGAAGAATGGCAATTTTTTCCTCACATTCTTTAAAATAACGCTCATAGGACTTTTTACAATAATTTTTATGCACCTCGTCCTCAAACTTATTAGCGTTGTTAAAATTATAGACGCCATTTACCTTCCATTTATTGAAAAGACCTATTTTTATAGCATTTTTAGGACAAAGGAAAGAGCACCTCATACACATGAGACAATTTTTGCCAAAATGGAATTCTCCGTCTTTGAGGGTTATATTGTGAGTCGGACAAATATTTACACATTTTCCGCAGTGGATACAATTCTCTGAAACCTTATATTTCTTTCCATTAAAACGTCCGCCCCAATGTTCAATTCTAAATAGCCAGGCAATAAAACTGCCCATAAAAACTTTATCAAGCAGAGAGTACTTGCCACTTAAAAGTTCCTTGCAGTCAACAGGGATGACTTCTTGTGCGGTTTTCCACATCTTATACGCCATATTGTCGGTGTGCCTAAATATGATGTTGTAAGGCATGCAGTAGTGATATTCGTTTGTTACGTTATAGCCCTTTTCTTTCAAAACCTTGCAAAGTTTGATTGATGAGATATTGTTAAGTCTCAGTGGCTCGCCTGAGGTGTTGACTATAAACACACGTTTGCCCTTGCACTCTGGCAAAGATTTGGCAAAGTCGAGGATAATTGATGGTGCGTTAAAGGCATGCACAGGATAGGCAATACCTAGCATTTCATAATCTGTAACATCAAAACCAAAATTGTTAGTCTCTATCTTATAGAGGTCGGTCTCCACCTCTTCGCTTTTTAAGTTTTCTACATATTTATTGACAACCATTCTTGTGTTGCCCGTTCCAGAAAAATAGCATATAAGAATTTTCATTTTATTTTCCATTATATCTATATCCCTTTATATTTACTTCAATTCTCAGTCCTTTCTATCCTTGCATTATAATTTTCGTCAAAGAAATAACGATTGTTTTCACCCTCTTTATGACTATCAAGCCAAATTTGAGCAAATATCTTATCCTTTCTTGACAGTCTATCAAAATCCCAAACATTTTCTTTGTAAATTGGGTTAAACCAATGTCCTGCTTTCATGACAGTAAATGTGCAAGCAAAGAACTCCTCTCCGTCCTGTGTACTCCATCTAAGTTTTTCAAACAAATCTCCGCCATAAGACTTTGACAAAAGTTGTCCGCCATGAGCCTTAGCGACATTTTGTAGGTCCTTTATAGTTATATTCTCATAATTATCTATATCAAAATAGTAGTAAATAAGTTTGGCGTTCTCTTTCTTTCTCAAATTTTGATAGTCAATTGTCTTTCCGTTCTCGTCCTTGTTCTCAACCAAAAGATTAAATTTAGTCCAATCTTTACCAAGTTTATTATAATTCTCTTCACCGCCAAAATATGCCACCATTTTCGCATGGTCATTATGCTTAAACCAATAGGCTGGCGAGTTTTTGCTCTTAAAAAGTCGTTTGATTGCAAAGGTTGAAATCAACCCCTTTGGAACAATTTTTCCAAGTCTATAATAACTGTACCTTTTTGCTATCTCTTGCCAATAGACATCTGTCGTCTGTTTTTGGTAGTCAAAAAGTTGGTCAAGCCTCTCTCCGTCATAAAACCACATGCCATGAAAATTTCGTGTAGCATTATAGTAAGGTTTAAAGAAATCTTTTGCTCCTCCGCCTATAATCTTAAAACCATCATTGAGAGTATCGTAACCTGTTATGCAGTTCTTCTCCCCTCCGCCAATATTAAATACATGCCTCCAAAAGACCTTTGACAAGTCCTCTCTCATATCTCTTTTAAGTATATTTGCAATAAGCACTCCGCTGTCATGTGCAGTTGCCCATTCGAGTGGTGCGTTAAAGCAGGTGTGGAACATAAGCCCATCACTCATATTGTCCTTTAACATATTTATATGTAGCATGGCGGTTTGCCTAAGTACTGCCCAGTACCTAATATTTGATTCCAGCACCCTAAATTCCCCTCTCAGTTTTGTAGCCGAGTAGATGTCAAATGGGCTAACTAAAAGTGGGTCGCCAACCTGTCCCCATGGGTGTTTTGAGTTTCTGTTTCCATAGAGTGCAACAGTCGAAATATGAATGTATTTAGGCTGTCTTACGCTGTTTTCAATGGCAGAGACCAAATTGTTAACACCTATCTCGTTGCAATCAACCGCCTTTTGAGGAAATTGGTCAGAGTGAGGCGGTATAACAGCGGCAAGGTTTATACAATAGTCGCAGTCTTTAATAAGCCTTACGCATGTATCCATATCTTTAAGATTGCCATCAATTATCTCAAATTTATCTTTGTAATTTTTATATTTTCTCAGTAGTTTTTTAATTCTGTTATCTTCTGGCAGAACAAGAAATTTAAATTTATCAATCTCGTCTATCTTAACCACTTGTTCGAGTGTGGCTTGTCCCATGTTTCCTGTTATGCCTGTAATTGCTACTTGCATAATTTCTCCTAAAAATTGCAGTTTAATCTGCTTTCTTTATGATAACATATTAAAAAACAAAAAGCAAACGATTTATTAATAATCTAGGAGATATATAAATACTTTTTGTAACACCTTTTCTCAAACGAAACAGGGAAATTTAATCAACAAACCTTTATCAACTTTTTTTCTTCCAAATTTCCTAAATTTATTGTACTTAATGAGAAATTTAAAGTAAGTTGATATTAAATTACCAATCTTTTTACTTAGCCAAAAAGATTACTCAGAATGTGTAAACTTTTTTTGCTACAAACCTTCAACATGTAAAAATCACAAATATTATGTGAGGTTTTTATACGCCTACTTTCATAACTTCTCCGTTATTGATTTCTATGGAGCTGATGATGGGACTCGAACCCATGACCTGTGCATTACGAGTGCACTGCTCTTGCCAACTGAGCCACATCAGCATATGGGGTATTACCCCAAAGATTACTAATTCACAAAATAAAGAGATTATCTAATCATGTCTACTTTTTTGTAATTAATTTAATTAAAATTTAATTTTTAATAATTAATATCTAGTTCATAACTTTTTATTTTAAAAGATATTAATTTAAAATTAAACCGTTTACAATCTTTTGCATATTACCACTATATATAGTAGTATGTCTTGCATAAGTCTCATTACATATAGTATTATGTCTTATTTATTTACTCCGACAAGTTTAAAAGATACACGCTCGTTTTCTTCGTCCTTGTCTAGCACTTCTACCTCTACTTGATCGTCAAGTTTGACTATCTCGTATATTTGCTTATTGTTTGAGTCTGTCGCATTTTTAATATGAAGAAGTCCAGTCGCTCCGTTCTCAACTTTTATTATTGCACCAAATTGAAGTATCTTTACAACCCTACCTTTATAAATTGCACCGACATGAAGTTCTTTTATAGCAAGAAGGCGAGGGCTTTCTTGCAAGGCTTTGAGGCTTAGTGCAACCTTTTTATTTTCTCTATCAAGTTCGATAACCTTAAAGTTGTATTCATCCCCCTCTTTGATAACCTCATCAGGCTTACCTATACGAGAATAGGACATGTTTGATATATGAATAAAGCAGTCTACTCCGCCTACATCGACAAAAGCACCATAAGGCATTATCTTCTTAACCTTTCCTCTCACAACTTTATTGATAAATATCGAGTTCCAAAACAATGCCTCATTTGTCTCTTTTATCTTCTCTTCAAGCAGTTTTATGCTGGCTATAATCCTCTTTTTGTATTTATCTATTTCTGTTACTGTCGCCTCAAACTGTTTACCTATTGTCTTATGAATGTCTTTTGTCTTTGGAGATATTTCGCTCATCGGTACAAATATTGCGTACTCGCCGAGTTTTGAATGTAGTCCGTCTTTATCAACATGGGTTACAACAAAAGAAAATTTACTACCGAGTTTTAACCTGCTGGCGTTTTGCGTGGCAAGCACTATACCATCCGCCATTGACTTTGACACCTCTATCATCCCCTCAGAATTTTTATTTATAATGACCACCTTAAATCTATCGCCCATTTTTAGCAAGTCATAATCATCAACCTCTTCTTTTGGCAAAAAAGCGTCATTTTTACCGCCAATGTTGAATATACAGCCATCTTCCCTCTTCTTTACAACTACACCATCGAACATCTGCCCACGTTTATAATTTGTAAAGGTCTTTTCAATAGCCGTCATATCAAATTTATCATCACTCTTTTTATTATCTTCCTTAATTGAATTATTTGACTGACGCATTTCATCTTCCTTGATCTCTTTTCTATCTTTTACATCCTTTTCATTAAAACTGTTTTCCATAGTTACCTCTAAGCAAAGTTTATCATGTTATTTCTTTTTTGTCAAAGAATTGAGTGCATATTCACGTAATTCATTCATTTTTGTTTTGACTATTTCCCCTGCCTCATCAAGAAGAGTGCTATCAAGCCTCTTCCCATAAAACTCTTCAAGTGTAAAAGGTTTGCCTACAAAAATTCTATTTCTTCTAAACAACTTCGGTTTTTTCATGATAAAAATAGGGACAATTGGCACTTTTGCTTTAACTGCAAACATGGCTACACCGTGTTTGACCTCGCCAAGTTCCATATTTTCATTATGAACACGTGTCCCCTCTGGAAAAATAACCAACTTTTTATTGTCCTTTAACACTTTAAGGCAATTCTTTATAGCAGTCAGGTCATTTGACTGTCTATCTATCTTTATTGCACCTAGTTTTGTCAAAAAAAATCCAAAAACTTTATTTTGGAAGAGTTCTTTCTTCGCAAGGTAATACTTTTTCTCCCATGTTTTGACAGCAAGTATAACAGCGTCCATATTTGAGGTATGATTGCTTGAAAGTATACATGCACCATTTGGAATATTTTCTTTCCCTATTATCTTTGTAGGAAAGAGAAATCTTACTGGTAACGCTAAAAGAATCTGCACAAAATGAAACATAATAACTCCTTGTAATAGTATAATCAAAATTAAAGCAAATTGCAAATAATAAGTTAAATTTTTTGCAAGTATAAATCAACAATAAAACACCTTTTCAAAGGTGCTTTGATTTGCAAAGGTGCTTTTATTTACAAACTTGCTGTGTGATGAGTGCTAAAAGCACACGAATTCGTAAGAATTTAATAAAATTTTACAATTGTAAAATTTTATCTCATCACACAGCAATATTAATACCTTTTATTTTCTTTGTTTCCTCAATTATAGTAATATTAATTGATACCTTTTATTTTCTTCATCTCCTCACGATATCTTTTATCTTCATTGTCTTTTAAATTAAAATTGATAACTTCTATCTTCTTTAATTCACCTCTTCTATTATTGACGTTGCACATGAGTAAGCGGTGGAAAAAGCGGTTTGGAGATTATAACCTCCTGTTAGGCAGTCGATATCTAGCACCTCACCTATAAAATATAGTCCTTTAACCTTTTTGCACTCCATAGACCTTGGGTCTATCTCCTTTAAATCAATTCCGCCTGCTGTAACTATTCCGCTTTCAAGAGGATAGAGTCCGCCATAGTTAAGAGGAAAGTTTTTTAAGGTTTTGAGCATTGTCTCTTTCTCTTCTCTCGTAATTTGCCCCACCTTTTTAGACTTGTCAATCTTGCAAATGTCCAAAAAGACCTTGGCAAGTGATTTTGGCATAAGACCTTTTGCTATAAACGAAATTTCTTTATTGTAAAACTCTTGAAAATCTCTTTTTAGGCGACTGTCAAGTTCCTCCTCGCTAAGTGCTGGCTTTAAATCTATTGTAAGTTTGACAGATTGTGCATTTCCTATAAAACTTGATAAAGTTAGTGCAATAGGCCCTGATATTCCATCTTGGCAGAAGAGCATTTCACCAAAAAAGGAGTATTTTTTACCTTCAACATCCCCCTTTAAAGTTACATTTCTAAGGCTAAGCCCTTGCAAGTCTTTTATAAAGTTATCTTTTAACCTTATTGGCACAAGTGCCGGTCTTGGTGGCACCATGCTAACCGAAAAAGCCTTTGCAAATCTATATCCGTCGCCTGTGCTACCTGTAAAACTGTAACTTTTGCCACCTGTTGCAACTATAACCTTATCAAAAGCGAAACTGCCTTTTGTCGTTACAACTTCAAAGCCAGGCTTTACCTCTAATACCTTCTCGTTTAGCCTAATGTTTGCCTTATTTAAATTTTTCATAAGGGCTTTTGTTATATCGCTTGCCTTGTCAGACTTTGGGAAAACTCGCTCCCCTCTTTCAACTTTTAAGGGACAGCCCAAATTTTCAAAAAATTCCATAGCAGATTTGCTATCAAATTTATTTATAGCAGAGAACATAAACTTTTTGCCATTTACAACGTGTTCAAGATAGTTTTCCCTGTCCCCTGCATTTGTTACATTACACCTACCCTTGCCTGTTATGTACAACTTTTTGCCTGTCTTTTCATTTCCGTCGAATATGGTAACAGAAATACCGCTTTGGCAAAGTAATCCCCCTGCCATAAGTCCACTTGCACCGCCACCTATAATAGCAACTTTCACGATTTTGCTCCAACGAGACTATTGAGTTCATCCTCTGTCAAGTCCTTATAGTCTCCTCGTCTCAATCTGCCTAAGGTAACCGAGCCAATTCTGACACGTTTAAGTAGTCTTATACTCTTTCCGATCGCCTCGAACATTCGTCTTATCTGCCTATTTTGTCCCTCATCAATCACAACAGAGAGTTTTGTAAAGCCATTCTCGCTTGACAAGAAATTCACTCTTGCACTAGGCAGTCTTTCTCCATCAATGACCACTCCCTTTCGCATAACTGCAAGTTCACTCTCCTTGATATCCCCCTCAATAGTAACTCTGTACTCTTTCTCTATGCTAAACTTTGGATGAGATACCTTATTTGCAAAGTCTCCGTCATTTGTGAGAATTATAAGCCCCTCGGTGTCATAATCAAGCCTACCTATTGAAAATAGTCTCTCGTCTGTGTCGATTAAGTCATAAATGGTCTTTCTACCCTTTTCGTCATGTGCAGTGCAGGCGTATCCCTTTGGCTTATTGAGTTTAATATACACAAAAGAGGAAGGTAGGGTTATCCTTTCTCCGTCAACTGTTACCTTGTCCTTCTTTTCGTTGATGATGGTGCCAAGTTCTGTAACAAGTTTACCGTTTACGTATACCTTTCCTTCCTTAATAAGCAAGTCGCACTTTCGTCTTGACGCAACTCCGCTATTACTTAAAAATTTGTTTAATCTCATTTTACCACTGTTCTATTAGGTCTTGTAGTTTCTGCCAAATAGAATTTCTCCTTACATTTTCTATTGTATATATTTTTTCACTAAAATGCAAGTCTTTGTCAATAAAAATTTCTACCTTTCCTACTTCTCTACCCTTTTCAACAGGTGCTTCAACCTCATCTTGCAAGGTGTAGACATATTTGACCTTTTTAAGTTCGTCATTTTTGAGCGGATAGAAGAAACTTTCCTTTGTACCTATCTTTATATATTCCTTTTCTCCTGCGCTAACCTTTATCTTGCTAGGCAGAGCATATCCGCATGTTAGGTCTATCATTTGATAGGTCTTAAACGCCTCTTCAAGTAGAGTTCGACTTTCCTCAAACATAGGCCCGCAGTTTAGCACTACGCAAACTACATTCATACCCTCTCGCTCACAACTAGACACGAGGCATCTGCCTGCGTTATCTGTAAAGCCTGTCTTAACACCATTGCAACCATCAAGCGATGAAAGGAGTTTATTCTTGTTCTTCAAATACCTGGTTTTGCCATCGCTGTTTGTTATCTTTGTGTTTTTGGTGGAGACTATCTCTTTAAATGTAGGGTTTTGCATGGCGTAACTTGTAATTAGTGCCAAATCGTAGGCTGTGGTATAGTGAGACTTTGAGTCTAGTCCGTGAGTGTTGTCAAAGTGAGAGGATGTCGCACCTATCTCCTTTGCCTTATTGTTCATCATATTTATAAAATTGTCTATCGTTCCGCCACAATACTCGCCTATTGCCACTGAGGCGTCATTGCCTGAGATGAGCATAAGCCCATATAACAGGTCTCGCAAGGTAAACACCTCGCCCTTTCTTAGATATAGACTTGTTCCGCTTATACCTACCGCTTTGGGAGATATTTCAAATGGACTGTCAAGGCTCGCTCCACTCTCAATGGCAGTTATTGCGGTCATTATCTTTGTCGTGCTTGCCATAGGAAGTTTTATCTCCTCATTCTTTGAAAAAAGCACCCTCTTTGATGAACTTTCCATTACGCACATGCCCTTTGCTGAGGTGTAACCTTGTCCGTGCGTCTCTTGCATAAGATTTATTGTCATAGTAAATGCGGTCAAAACAAAAAGCAGAGCAAAGATAAAACAAAGTGTTCTACTCCTCATTTTCCTCACCCTCTTTTGTTTTTTCCTCATTTAACTTATTTAGCAGAGTATTAAACATATTTAGCACTGTCTGATAGAGTGATTTGTTTTCGACGTTGATAAATTTTACCTCTCCCTCGCCCACTATCAAAAATCCGACAGGGGTTACACTCATACCGCCACTCGAACCGCCAGCCATTGGAAAATGATTGGCAACTCGCCTCGCTGAGAGGTCGGCATATTCTCCGCCACCTACTACATATCCCACTGTAACCTTTGAGATTGGAAGTATAGTAGTTCCATCATCGGCAACCACCTTTTCACCTATTATGGTGCTTGAATCGACTATTGTCTTAATCTTTTCCATTGCACTGTCTATTAGTCCATTTATATTTTCATTACTTGTATAAAATCTCATATTCCACTCCTTTAAATTATCTTTTCTAAAATTATTAAAGTTATGCAAAGTTTAACAAAGTTTTTTTGCAAGGTTTTAAGTATAGTTTAAATTCAATCTTAATTAAAGTTTGTGTTAAATTTTTAATAAAGTTTTGTGATTAAAGTATCTTAACTTTATTATTAGATTTACTATATGCTTTTAGCATGCCCTTTCTTTTGCTGTTGTCTTTTCGTCCTCTTCCATTTCCTTTTGCATGTCCGCTTTTTTCTTCCTTGCAAGTACTACTGAGCGAAAAAATGAGTAGAGTATGTCAAACAGAGAGATTGTTAGAGTTAGCGTCAAAGCAAACTGGCATACTTCACGGTTGTAGGACACAGTATCGTTGAGCGATAGTGTGGCGGTAGGTTTTTGGTTTTTTATGTTGGTAAAAAATGAGGTTATCACAAAATTGACAAGCCCTGCCACAATTGACGAAAGAAAGGCATCGCCTACCCCTATATTGTAAAGGACGGTCATCTGTTTTAGCCTGGTCTTGTCCTTTATCTCGTCTGTCAAAGTCTCGATAAAAATAATCTCTTTGCTACTAAAATCCATCTCTTTTGTCTCAATACCATCCTCATTCTGTGTGATAATCTTTTTGCCCTTTATCCAAAATTGTTGATGCAAGATTTTTTTGCTATATAAAAATACACCTACAACACCTGAAAAATTTAATACATTAAAAGACAATCTTACCTCTAACTTGATAGGCAGAAAAAAGATGATTATTATAAAAAACGGTATAAAAAGGTAGTAGTTCATGTTCCCTCTTTCAATCTTTATTTTTTAGTGTAAATGGCTTTAATATTTTTGGCAACTATGTTGTCAGTTCCCTCAAAACGATATATGTTTGTTTACTTTGCTAAATAAATATAGTGATTTTTCAAAACTTAATTGCCAAAAAGTATTTTTTTATTTGAAATTTCTTAAAAATGAATTTCTTTTGTAATCAACTTTTGTACTATATGCTTTTATGAAAGAACCTCATTTATGGCGTTTGAGATAATTTTCCCTGCTACCATAACGTTTTGCCTTATATCCTTTGGCGAGAGGAGCAGGTCTTGCGGACTTTTAACACTAAGGTCGCTTGCAAATATCATAAATGGCACACCGATTGAAATACATGGCACTCCCATGCTCTCCTCGTCAATACGTCTATTGAATCTCACAACTCCACTGCCTGCGGTCATACCTGTTGTAGTTATTTGAAAGGATGTGCCTAGGCGATGGATATTGTTTGTGGTAAGCGAGTCGATGATTATACAATAGTCTATATACATACATTTGACTATCATCTCGACAAGGTCAACAGTCTCTATCCCTGTTAAAAAGTAGATGTTTGGGCAAAACTTAAATATATTATTGCTCTTTGAGAGGGCAACAATATCAACCCCGTCAAACACCTCTTTGCCTAGCCTATCTGCCATAATATCAGGGTTGCCGAGTCCTACCAAAAGCACCTTATCCTTTTTTCTTATCTTCAAACTTTTTAGCATTTCACTCAGTTTTTCCGACAAGAGTGAGGATATATAGGCTTGACAATTTAGCCCATAATCGTAAAGGCGTGGAGCATTCAAAATAAAATAATCGCCCTCTCGCATACCATTTTTAAGGCTATCCTCTTCATCTTCAATTGTCAGCGAACCTACCGTTATACCAAACCTACCTAGTTTTTTAAGGTTATAACCAAACCTTTCAAGGTCCTGTCCGCACTCGTCTATTAGGTCAAACATACCTTTATTTTGTCAAATTTTAAAAAAATTATTTATTTTACTTGATTTTCTTGTTTTTATATGCTATAATCATATAGAAATTTTAAAGGAGAATACTATGCCTAATATTAAATCAGCAGAAAAAAGAGTTAAAATCATTGAAAGAAAAACAGCAGAAAACAAGTCTGTTAAGTCTAAAATCGCAACATATATCAAAAAATTTAAAACCGCTGTTGCAAACAAGGACGTCGCTGTTGCAGAAGTTGCATACAACGATTGTATCTCTTTGCTTGACAAGGCTGTTTCTAATAATGTTATACACAAGAACAGTGCGGACAGACGTAAGGCTCATTTTGCTAAACTTTTAGACGACCTCAAAAAAGAAGTTAAATAAGTTTTTACTTAAATTAAAGCAAATAAAAAATAGAAGGATTTATTGTCATTTTATTTTTTGCTGATTTCATTATATTTTCAAAAAACTTAAAATGGGTATTGACTTTTATAAAAATAAATGTATAATAAAGTTATACTAGATATTTAAATTTTGTAGCGAATAGCAAAAGGGTTGCAAAGCACCTTTTTATCTCTTAAAGGGTTGCAAAAAAGGAGGGATTTATGAAAGGAAAATTGAAGAAAGGAATTACAATATTATCGCTTGCGAGCGTTATGGCTTTTGCCGGTACAAGTCTTTCTGCGTGCTCAGATGCAGAAAATGATAACTTGGAAACAATTGGAAATGGTTACATTATATTAAACGACAAACACCCTGATGTTTATAGACTACATAGATTTGTAATTAAAAATCACTCTTTATATGCAAGCAACAACACCTCATGTGGTTACACATTATATGATTGTAACATGAATAAACAACAATATATGTTTGTGCTCGAAAAACAAGATGCTTATGGCAATATAATTTCAAGACAATTCGAACCTTACATAAAAGTTATTGCTGATGGTGTTGAAATTGACCCAGAATGCTATGATGAAGTTTGTGAAGAATGCTTCCCTAACTCTATTGGATAAAAAAACGGCTTTTTAAAAGCCGTTATTTTTTAATATTTTATAAGTTTTTAATTCTTTAAACAAATTAGTAATTTAAGTCGATAAGACCAAATTTACCATCCTTTCTTCTATAAAGAACGTTGATTTTGCCTGACTCTGCGTTTAGAAATACAAAGAAATCATGTCCTAGTCTTTCAATTGCAAATCTTGCGTCATCCACCATCATTGGATCAAGGTCAAAGGTCTTTTTCTTGTAGATAGATGGAAGTTCTTCTGGCTCTTCCTCCAAAAATTCAAATGGCAAGAAATTCTCTTGTTTTGAGCCTTTTGCTTTCTTTTCTTTGCGTTTTTCGTTGTTTCTAACAATTTGTTTTTCAAGTTTTGGAAGTGCGTAGTCAATATTATCATACATATTGTCGCTTGACACCTCACTTCTATACAAAAGTCCCTTGCTTTGAATGGTTATTTCAAGTTTTTCTTGTTTTGCCTCTCTCATGCAAACAACTTTTGCTTTTGTCTCATCATCAAAGTACTTTGAAAGACGTTCAAGTTTCTCATTGAGTATACGTTCAAGTCTTTGGCTGACTTTATAACCACCTCTTTCTAGTATTTCTATTTTCATAATTTTTCCTCCTATAACTATATATTAACAAAATATTCAATTTTTCACAAGTAAAAATCAAAGAATTTTGCAAATTAGTCGTTTGTAAAGGTTAAATTTCCGTTTTCTACGTCAATTACTATATCGCCCTCGTTTTTAAGTTCTCCGAGAAGTATCTTTTCGGCTATTTGGTCCTCAACCTCTTGTTGAATATATCGTTTGAGCGGTCTTGCACCATATTCTGAATTTGAACCCTTGCTTACTATAAATTCGAGTGCATCCTCGGTTATTTTGAGTGATAGATTTTTCTCTTTTAACCTCTTATTGATATTTGATATGAGTATTTTTGCAATCTTGACAAGGTCATCTTTGGTCAGAGGGTCAAAGATACAGATTACATCTATACGGTTGATAAGTTCTGGCTTAAACTTGCTCTTTAATGCGTCCATGTAAATCTTCTTGCTGTCTATCTCTTCGCTCTCTTCATGGTCGCCAAAGCCAAGTTGTTTACGATGCTCTTTAACCTCTTTTGCACCGAGGTTGCTTGTCATGATTATAATTGTGTTTTTAAAGGATACCGTTCTGCCCTGTCCGTCGGTTAGACGTCCATCGTCCAAAATTTGAAGAAGAGAGTTAAGCACGTCTGGGTGTGCCTTTTCTATCTCATCAAACAGGACAACTGAGTATGGATGACGACGAACTTGTTCGGTAAGTTGTCCGCCCTCGTCATAACCTACATATCCAGGAGGAGAACCTATGAGTTTGGAGACGCTATGAGATTCCATGTACTCACTCATATCAATTCGCACGATATTGTTCTCGTCATCAAACATAGCCTCGGCAATAGCCTTACATAGTTCGGTTTTACCTACGCCTGTTTGCCCCATGAACAAGAATGAGCCTATTGGTCTTTTGTTATCTTGCAAGCCTACCCTTGATCGTCTTATCGCCTTTGCCACTGCCTCGACTGCCTGATTTTGTCCGACAACTCGTTTGTGGAGTATATCTTCAAGGTGAATAAGCCTATCTTTCTCGCTCTCTGTTATCTTTGTAACAGGTATTCCTGTCCACTTTGACACAACCTGAGCGATTTCATTTGCTCCGATTGAGTTTTTATTAGACTTTTCCTTTTTAACGTCAAGTTTATCTTCTTTCTTTTTGAGGTCGTTTTCAAGGTTGATTATCTCTGACTGCAATTTTGCCGCCTTTTCATAATTACGTTGCAAACTTGCCTCGTCTCTACTTGCTGAAAGAGATTTTATCTTATCTTCAAGTGCCCTAATCTCCTGAGGTTTAAGTGTAAAGTTTACCTTTGCCTTTGAACTTGCCTCGTCTATTAAGTCTATTGCCTTATCTGGCAGGCTACGATCGGAAATGTACCTATCTGACAGAACCGCTGCCGCCTCGATTGCCTCGTCTGTTATGGTTATCTTATGGAATGCCTCATAACTGTCTTTAAGACCTTTCAAAATCTGTATAGTCTGTTCAACCGATGGCGGATTTACCATGATAGGCTGAAAACGTCTTTCAAGTGCCTTATCCTTTTCGATAAATTTTCGGTATTCATCTGTGGTTGTAGCACCTATTGTCTGCATTTCACCACGTGCGAGATATGGTTTGAGCATATCTGCTGGTGAGGTTTCGCCCTTCTCTGAGCCTGCCTGAGCAAGAGTGTGAATTTCGTCTATAAAGACTATAATATTCTTGCTTGCTATGATTGTCTCAATGGCGTCTTTGAGTTTTTCCTCCATTGAGCCTCGATACTTCGTGCCTGCCATAAGTCCGCCTATTTCAAGCGAGTAAATAACCTTATCTTTAAGCACCTCTGGTACGTCGCCTGAGACGATTGCCTGTGCAAGTCCCTCGACTACCGCCGTCTTACCTACACCTGCCTCGCCTATTAGAACAGGGTTATTTTTTGTTTTACGACAAAGTATTTCAACAACCCGTTGAATCTCCTCTTCTCGTCCTATGACTGGGTCGAGTTTATGTTCCTTTGCCTTTAAGGTTATATCTGTACCCATGTCGAGAAGTTTCTCAGGCAATGTACTTCCTGCCTGCTTATTGCTAGACTCGCTCTTTTCCTCGTTTGGCGAAGATGAAGACAATGCACGTGTTACCTTATCTTGAAGAGAGGATATATCTACACCATACTGACCTACAAGAATACGATAAGCAACCGAGCCTGTGCTTGAAAGTATAGCAAGAAGCAGATGCTCTGTGCCGAGGAATGAATGGTTCATCTGCAAGGCGATTTGCTGAGCAATTCGGAACAAATCTTTTGTTCTCGGTGTCATTTCTACCTCATTTGAAAAGAGAATATTGTCATTATCTATATTCTCTTCGAAAAATTCGAATAGACTAGGTTCGGTAACTCCTACCTCTGCCAAAAACTTGCTGGCAAGGCAGTCTTTTACACTTGTTAGACCATAAAGAATATGCTCGCTTCCTATTAAGTTTGAGCCAAACCTTAGGGCGAACTTACTTGCATTTTTTATAACCTTTTGTATGTTATCTGAAAATGCTGATGATTGATAATTCATATTACACCTCCTTTGTGAGTTCTTTGACCTTGTTAGATATATACTCCGCTCTAACTACATTTTCCTCTTTTTTATCAGAAAAAACGAAAACTTCTTTTAAATTTGCACTCATGCCCTGATAGTAGAGTTTTTGAAATTTCTGCTCGTTTGTTATCTCTAAAAAACCGAGAACTGAGCCTAGTTTGACAAGAGAGAGAAGTTCTATCATCTCCTCTTCGTCAAGGATATGGGCATAGAGCAGTGTACCATAGGCACGAAGGCACTTATCCTTATAAAAATTATAGTTTTTTTCAAACAGACTTTCTCTTAAATCCTTTTCTTGCTGGCAAAGTGAATATATAAACTCGCTGACCTTGTCTATAACCTCGTCCTCGCTTAGTCCGAGCGAGCCTTGGTTTGATATTTGGTAGAAATATCCAAGTCCCTTACTGCCCTCGCCATATATCCCTCTGACTGTGAGACCACCCTCCTTTGCTCGCAATAACACCTCCTCCAAATTTCCACTGAGTGCTATTGCAGGCAAAAAGCACATGACCGACGCTCTCATCCCTGTGCCGAGGTTTGAAGGACTTGCTGTTATAAAACCAAGGTCGCTGTTAAAGGCTATCGGCAGGCTGGCAAGTATTTCGTCATCAATCTTATTTATCCGCCTATATGGTTTATAAAGGTTGAAACCATTTTCAAGACACTGCTCTCTTATGTGGTCCTCCTCGTTTATCATAACAATTATCTTCTCGTCCTCGCTGATTGCGACCGAGGAAATGTCCTTATTTTCTATAAGTTCCTTGCTGATGAGGTGTTGCTCAAAGAGTGCGTTACACTCATTTAAAGACAGGTCTTTGAGCGAAAAAAAGTTGAAAGAGTCAAATTTTTCAAGTGTTTTCATGACAGAACCTGTGATATACTGTGCGTCTATATCACTTTGAAGTTTGGTGAAAAAGTGTAACCCCTCCACATTTCTTGCAAGTCTGATACGTGAAGATATGGCAATGCTATCATATATTTCCATTTTTTGCCCTCTTGCCCTTGTGTTTCTTGCCTTGATACATCGCTTTGACCGCCTCTTTTAGTGGCTCTATCTCCTCATAACAATGCTCGCATCCAACAAAGCCTGTTTGCAAGATTTCGTTATGTGTGGTGTTACAATATGGACATTTATTCATATATTCCCTTTTAAAATAAAAATTAAATTTTCCTATTGAAAATGATATAATTGTATAAATTTAGTTGATTTTTTAATTCTGTCCACTTTCTAATTTTTATACAAGTCTTATATCCATATATATTATACCATATTTAAATTTTATTTCCATTTATTTAACCTACTTTTATCAAAAAACAGTAAGAATTTTGGCAGAAATAAATTAAATTATAAAAAATATCAAAAAACCTTATTAAATATTTATTACTTTAAAAGGTTTTCCAATAAAAAAGACACATTAAAAATATTAGTGTGTCTATTAAAAATCATATTGAATCTTACTAAATAATTATATTGAATGAAGTCATCGTAATTTAACAATTCTCTCGGCTTGACAATGCCTCGTCGAGCGAACTATATATTTTTGGTAGCATATTAGCCAAATCTTTTTTCATTTCTCCGCTTTTTGCCTTGCTATAAATAAAATTGTTCATCTCTTGCGTAAGGTCTCTTTCAGCCTGTTTTGGATTTTGAGAAGAGTTATAGTAGTCATTAATCTTATTTATCCTATCAGCAAAGCAAGGTAAATCTTCCATTCTTAGACCATTGTCTCTTATGTTTGACTTAATATTTTCATTCTCAACAAGAATTGATATTAAAATACATTCATAGTTGAGTCTAATAATTTCCTCTTTTGTTATGCTCATATTTCACCCTTATATAAGCATTATATCATATTTTGTCGAATTTTGTCAAGATGTATTGTTTTTAAAACTAAACTTTCTATAAAATATGACCGCAAATTTGTATGGTTTTTATCGAAATTTTGTTTTTTTGACTTCTTGCGAATTTTTTTCGCCTTTATTTTCTTTCCTTACGCACTTTCCTTTCTTATTTTTTAACTGTCCTTACGAACTTTTATTTCTTCTTTTATCCTTATGGAACTATCAGGCTGATTATTTTTCTTCCTCTATTCCTTTCATCGTCAGTGATATCCTTTTCTTCGCCATATCAACTGAAATCACTTTGACTTTTACTCGGTCGCCTACTTTTAAAATTTCGCTTGGATGTTTTACATAGGAATCTGAAATTTGACTTATATGAACAAGTCCATCTTGATGCACACCTATATCCACAAACGCACCAAAGTCAACAACGTTTCTGACAACTCCGTCAAACACCATGCCCTCTTTCAAGTCCTCCATTGTGATAACATCACTTCGAAGGACAGGTTTTGGCATGCTTTCACGAATATCTCTACCAGGTTTAAGCAGTTCTTTTACTATATCGTTGAGGGTTGGAACACCTATTTCACACTCCTTTGCCACCTTTTCTTCACCTTTAAGTTCGATAAGTTTTGGAAGTGAGGCAATATTGCCATTTTTAACATCTTCCTCGCTTAAATCAAAGAGTTTGAGTAGTTTTCTTGTTGCTGGGTAACTTTCTGGATGCACAGCGGTGTTATCAAGTATTTCGTCGCCACCTACTACACGCAAGAAACCTGCACACTGCTCGTACGCCTTTGGCCCTAGTTTTGAGACATTCAAAAGTTCTTCACGGTTTTTTATTCCCTTTGCTTTTGCCCTATATGATACGATATTTTTAGCAATCGACATATTAAGTCCTGACACGTAACTTAATAGTGATGGGCTTGCTGTGTTAAGGTCGACACCAACAGAGTTTACGCAGTCCTCAACTACCCCTGTAAGCACCTCGGTGAGCCTATTTTGTGGCATATCATGTTGATACTGTCCCACTCCTATCGACTTAACGTCAATCTTGATAAGTTCGGCTAGCGGATCTTGAAGCCTTCTTGCAATTGAGACCGCACTTCTTAGTGATACGTCATAGTCAGGAAACTCCTCAGCACCGAGTTTTGAGGCTGAGTAAACGCTCGCACCCGCCTCGCTTACAACCGCATAACTTACAGGGCGAGAGACATGCTTTATAAGTTCGCTGACAAATATCTCTGCCTCTTTTGAGGCTGTTCCATTTCCGATAGAGATGACGTCAACATTATATTTTTCAATAAGTTTTTTAAGTTTTTCGATAGACTCCTCCGTCTTTGATTGAGGTGGAGTTGGATAGACAACGGCGGTGTCAAGCACGTTGCCATTCTTATCGATTACCGCTATCTTGCAACCTGTCCTATACGCTGGGTCAAGTCCTAGGATGATATTATTTTTAAGCGGTGCTTCCATAAGAAGAGGTTTTAAATTTACCTCAAACATCTTGATAGCCTGCTCGTCCGCCCTATCTGTGAGGTTATTTCGGCACTCCCTTTCAAGTGCTGGGAAGAGCAGTCTTTCATAGGCGTCAACAAGCGTCTCTTCCATAAGTTTATCAGTATCTGGGTTATTCTTCTTAAAGTGCTTATTTATTACCGCCATGGTAAGTTCTGGGTTTATAACCACGCTAACTTTGAGGCATTTCTCGCTCTCGCCACGGTTGATAGCAAGTATTCGGTGGCTTGGCAGAGTTTTAACCTCTTCTTTAAAGTTTGCATAGGTCTCATAGGTGGCACTATTTTCATTTTCTACAAGTTCGCACTCAACTGATGCCTTGTTTTCAATGAGCGTGCGTAACTCTTTTCTTAGTTCTGCATCATCAGAAACACGCTCGGCGACAATATCCTTCGCACCCTCTAATGCCTCGTCAATTGTTGTTACCTCATCATTTAGGTATTTTTCTGCCTCCTTTCTAATTTCATAGTTTTTGCTTTGAGCAAGCAGTATATCGGCAAGAGGAGATAGCCCTTTTGCGATTGCTACCGACGCTCTTGTCTTACGTTTTGGCTTGTAAGGTCTATAAATATCCTCGACTTCTGTCAAGGTTTTGGCGTTTTCAAGTGCGACTTTTAACTCCTCCGTCCACTTGCCTTGCTCGGTGATTGCCTTTTCAACTTTTGCCTTTTCATCATTTAGATTTCTTAGATATTTAAGCCTATCTGCAAAGGCACGCAAGGTCTGGTCGTCGCATGTGCCGTGCATCTCCTTTCTATACCTTGCTATAAATGGTATTGTGCATCCCTCGTCAATGAGGTTGATAATATTTTGACTGTATTCTTGTTTTAGTCCAAATTCTTGGGCAAGTGTGGTTGTAATATCCATTATTTATTCTCCTTTATCTTTCTTGCAATTTCTTTTGTCTTTTCTTTTAGCATGGCAATTTCTTCACGATTGAGTTCAATCTTCTTGCAAAGCAGACCTTCCTCGCTTTCATAGTCTACTGCGAGTTTTTCATCTCCGCCTTGAAGAGATTTTACTATCTCCTCTGCCTTGACTATTCCGCCCTCATGCATGAGGTTTGAGGTGTTTATCTCGGCAAGCAAGCCCTCTAAAAGCATGTCTATATTATAACATTTTCCGCTCGAAAAACCAAACTTTAATTGGTTAAAAATGAAATTATATAAATTTATTGCACCTTTTCCCTGCAAACCGTCGCTTTGAGGAGAAAATATGCACATCTTTTCATACCTTTTTATTAATTTTTGGTCGTCTTTATCAAGGTAATTTAGTCCATAGACAAAGCACTCTCTGTCAAGGAGACCAAAACTTTCAAGCACCTCGGCAGGCGAGAGTGAGTAGAGATTGACAATTTTTCCTATCTCTTCAAGGTCGCTTGACAGGTTGATAGCAAGAGGAATATCCGCCCTTGCAGAAAAGTCGGAAATTTGACTGAGCAGGTCAGCATTATAGTCAAGTAAACTTTCAATGTCGAGTATAACTCTTCCGCCTATTAGGTCGTTTGTTGTCAAAGTGCAATAGTCTTTGGCTGAGATTATAGCCTTTCCCTTTAAGTGATATTTATCAAGCAGACTTAGAGTGCCTTGAATGTCTTGTGTCTTAATATTGACCTCTCCTACTCCTGCACCAATATTTTTAAGGATAGCATACTCAATAAGGGTATTTCTCTCCTCTCCTGTAAGACTTGCGACCTTTTCTTGCACCTCTTGACAGCCAAGGATACCTAAAAACTCGCCGAGAGCACAAGGGTAGCCGTCGCAATAGTAATTTAAAAACTTTTTGATAACTTTTTTCTCTTCACGCATAAAACACCTAAAACTAACCTATTATACAATAAAAAAGGGGTTTTGGCAAATGAAAGAGCGTGTTATTTTACATTCTGACGTAAATAATTTCTTTGCCTCTGTCGAGGTTGTCTCTCGGCCAGAACTTGCCTCTCTCCCTGTCGCTGTTACTGGTAACCCTGAAAAGAGAAATGGTATCATACTTGCTAAAAACGAGATAGCAAAAAGGGCAGGAGTAAAGACAGGACAGGTTATAGGCGAGGCTAAGGCGTTATGTCCAAACCTTGTATGTCTGCCTCCGCACTACTCCTTATACGAGGAGATAAGTCAAAGGCTACACAACATATACCTTGAATACACAAATTTTGTCGAACCGCTCGGACTTGACGAGTGTTTTCTTGACGTAACACCCTCTTTAAAATACCTCAACAAGTCTGGCGTGGAGATTGCTGACGAGATAAGAGAGAGGGTTAAAAAAAAGTTCGGCTTTACCGTCTCTGTCGGTGTATCTTTCTCGAAAATCTTTGCCAAACTCGGCTCAGACCTAAGAAAACCTGACTACACCACGGTTATTGAAAGAAAGGACTTGAAAGACAAAATCTACCCTCTTCCTCTTGGCTCAATTGTAGGTATAGGCAGAAGGCTGGAAGGAAAATTTCACGCCATATCGGTGGATACCATAGGCGATTTTGTCGCACTTGACGACTCCTTTCTTGAAAATAAAATGGGCGTGAATGGGACTAGGCTTAAAGAAGATTTACTAGGAGTGCGAATAGAACCTGTGTGCGACTATTTCTCTCTTCCGCCACCTAAGAGTATAGGCAACGGGACAACCACTTTAAAGGACATAGAAAAACGTAAAGATGTTGAAAAAGTGATATATTTTCTTGCCGAAAAGGTATCTTACCGCATGATTAAACATAAGGTTTTGGCAGGAACGCTCTCTATCACAATCAAGACCAAAGACCTAAAAACCTACCATATATCAAGAAAGGTCAATCCAACAAACAGCGTTGACGGTATAGCAAAGGGCTGTCTCGCACTTGCCGACAAGATATGGAAATATAACTATCCTATCCGTGCTATAAGGATAAAAGGTTCGAATTTTACCTCATCTCTATCAAGACAACTCTCCTTTTTCGACAATGAAAAACCTGATTTCTCCGAGACGCTAAATATAATCAACGACAAGTACGGCAAGATAATTCTTGCTAGTGATATGGCAAATTTTATTAACAGAAACTCTCATCCGCAAGAATAAGTGTTACAAAATGACACTTTTCGCAACATTTATAAAACAATTTCGTCATTTTATTTTGATATTTTTTAGGTTTGTAATATACTTGTTATGAGATTAGACAAATCTCGCTTTTGTAATATATAAATTTCGATTAAAATTTGGCTTATATTTACATGCAATAATTTATGAAAATATCAGAACATTAAGCACAATCCATAAGTGTTTTGTGTTTGACTTGCCTATTAAACCTAACCTATTATATTTTATAGAGTAATTGGAGAATTTTTAAATTGCAAAAGTATGTATTAGAAAGTTAAAAATTTATTCTGAGAATAAAATAATTGTCAAAAGTAAATTTAATCTAAAAAAACATCATATATTAAAAAATAGGAGTTTATTATGAAATATCAGATTCTTGTTGATAGCGCCTCAGACCTAATGAGCGACTATCTTGTTGACAGTGAGATAGGTTTTAAAGTTGTACCTCTCACTATAAATGTTGGAGAGAAAGAGTATGTCGACAATGACAGCCTCGACATCCAAAAAATGCTTGATGATATGCATGCAAACAAAAAATCTTCTTCCGCCTGCCCTGCTCCTGAGTCTTTTATGCGTGAGTTTGACAATGCCGAGTACACCTTTATTGTTACAATCACCTCAAAACTTTCTGGCTGTTACAATTCGGCGGTAGTTGCTAAAAATTCTTATTCAAAGCCTGAAAATATCTGTGTTATTGACTCAAAAGCGGTCAGCGGAACTGAAATATTGATTGTAGATAAGTTAGTTGAACTTATTAAACAAGGTTTATCTTACCAAAAAATCATTGAGCAGATCAATGCTTTCAGAGATAAAAAGTCGCTATTCTTTATCTTACAAAAGTTTGACAACCTTGTAAATAATGGACGCATGAGCAAGATTGCTGGGCTTATTGCAAGCAAACTTGTTATCCGCCCTATCTGTATCGCTTATGAGGGCGAAATTAAAATCGCTAAGAAGATAATAGGTATAAAGAACACTTTTTCTAAACTTGTTCAAATGATATGCGAAAAGGCAAAAGATTTTTCAAAAGAGACACTTATTATAACTCATTGCTACACTGAGGAAGAGGCAAATCTTATCAAAAGCGACCTTGAAAAGAAATGCAACTTTAAAGAAATAAGAATTTTATCTATGCGTGGGCTTTGCTCTTACTATGCCCTTGAAAAAGGTCTTATCTTCTGTCTCTAAGACTTTGGCAATTTTTGGCAATAAAGATTTGATAATCATATAGTAGTTGTTTTTTCTTGCATAAGCGTTTGCAATGCTTTTGTTATGCTTTCTACTTGTTTTCTATACCCCCTCTTGCAAATATATTTTATCAGAAGTTTAATATTTTTATTGAACATTTTAAATTTAAAGCGATTGACAGTACTCCCCACTTTGTTAATATCAATTTATTTTCTTTTTCATTTTAAACTTTTTGTTTAAATCGCTTGACAGTAATTTAACCGACGTTGTATAATCAAACTATGGATATTAAGTCCAAAATTTAAGGAGGGAAAATGCAATTGACAAAAACTAAAAAAATCTTTGTGGCTGTTTTTGCTACAATCTTACTTATCTGTGGTATGCTTATTCTTACTGCGTGTGATGACGACACAACTCAAAATGTTTCAACTTATGAGGAACTTGTAAATGCTATGAACGGCGATAGCGACATTATTAGACTTACAGACGATATCGTAGTCGAAGGACAAATTGACGTAACAAGAGATGTTGAACTTGATATGAACGGCAAGACATTATCAAATACAGAAATGATATATAATCTTGATATAAATTCTTGGGCAATACTCTGCGTTCAAAAAGATGGAGACTTGACTATAACAGGTAATGGCAAAATTTTGACTTTGGAAGATGACTGCTTTGCTGTATGCGTTGTAGATGGCGGAAATCTCGTTATCGAAAATGGCGAATATGTTGGCAACATTCACTCTATCTATGTTATGCAAGGCACTGCTTTAATCAACGGAGGCACTTATTCTATACAACAAGTTCAATCAGTAGATAAACCTTATGAATATATATTAAACCTGCTAGACGAAAATTATACAAACAAAACCGCATCTATCGTTGTAACAGGTGGAACATTTGTTAAATTTAACCCACAAAACAATCAAGCAGAAGGAGCAAACACAAACTTCCTTGCTGACGGATATGTTTCACAATATGATGAAGAAAGTGAAACTTATACTGTTACGAGAGCATAACATTTTAATTACTAAAATATAACTTTTATCTTTTAAACTATGATAATCAAGTATTAAAACATACCGATTTTTAAAAATAAAATCATAGCAAAAATCGCCTTTGTTATAAAAACGCAGTTTTATTTTATATTTAGATAAAAATTTTTAAAGGCAAAATTAAAATATTTAAAAATGTGAAATCATAACATTTACATCTCAAAAGTAAAATCTTAAAATTCAAATCAAAAAAACTTCTATTTTCATCAGAATAGAAGTTTTTTTATTGTACATATATTGAATATGAAATCAAATTATTTAAATTTAAATTGATTATGATAACAAATTATTTAAATTTAAATTGATTATGATAACAAATTATTTAACTTTAAATTGATTATGAAATCAAATTATTTTCTCTTTAAAATCATTTTTGAATTTTAGAAAACTTTCTTAAAACATACTTATTTGCCTCTGTTCCTGCTATCGCACCATCACCAACCGCTGTTGCTATCTGCTTGATAGGGCTTTTTCTTACATCTCCGCAAGCAAACACGCCCTCAGACGAGGTTTTCATCTGCTCATCTGTTTCAATAAAACCTCTTTCAGTGAGATTTATCTTCCCTTTCAAATTGTCTGTGTCTGGTTTTCTACCTATTGCCACAAATACCGCACTTACATCTATTTTTTCGTCTTTGTCTTGCATTGTATAATCAAGTGCCTTAACACTCCCCTCGCCCTCAATCTTTTTTGACATTGCACCATGAAGCAAGACTATATTGTCTCTATCTTTTAAATCGTCCTCGCTGTAATTGTTGAGTTTGAGTTGACCTTTTGTCAAAACATAGACCTTTGTGCATATGTTTGAAAGATATAGTGCGTCGGAGACTGCTGAGTCGCCTGAGCCTACTACTGCGACAGATTGACCTTTAAAGAAATTGCCATCACAGAGGGCACAATAACTCACTCCTCGCCCTATAAACTCCTTTTCGCCCTCAATATTAAGTTCCTTTGAATGACTGCCCATGGCAAGTATGACCGCTTTTGCTCTATACTCCTGCTTACCACCCTTTAAAACCTTTATCTCTTTTGAAAAGTCATAGTCTGTAATGTCATCATAAATAAATGGTACGTCAAGGCTTTTTGCATGGTTCTTAAATGCCTTTGTCAGTTCATCGCCTGCAACAACAGGAAAACCAGGATAATTATCAATATGTCCGATAAGTGCAACCTGTCCGCCAACTACAAACTTTTCTAAAATTGCAACATCTCTGCCTGCACGCTTTGCATAAATTCCAGCAGTTATACCGCTAGGCCCTCCGCCTACTATTAAAATATCATAAACCTTTTCCATAACTCTCCTTTTTATTTAAAATGTTTATTAAAATCTTCCGATTTAATATATTCAAAATTCTCTTTTAATTCTTTCGATTTTAAATGTATGAAATTTTTATTAAATTCTTCCGACTTTATGTATATTTCACACTCATTATAAAGTATAAAAACATAAGTCTCGCCCTTGTAAGCAATTCTGGCTTATATCTTTATAATACACAATTTAACCAAAAATTACAAATTAATTTTAAAAAAAAACTACTATTTAAATAAAAAAAGCGGACACATAATCCGCCTTTTAAGAAAATACATAATTATGCAAAAACAAGTGAGACAAGGTAATAGCAAAGTCCCTTGCTAACAACATTTTTGCTATCCCTAATACTATCTCTTTGAGAATTGTGATGCCTTTCTTGCCTTTTTGAGACCATATTTCTTTCTCTCTTTCATTCTTGAATCACGAGTAAGAAGTCCTGCCTCTTTAAGTTCTTTCTTAGTCATCTCGTCAGCCTTAACAAGTGCTCTTGCAAGTCCATGGCTTATTGCACCTGCTTGACCTGACACACCACCACCATTAACTTTAATGATTGCGTCATATTTATTCTCTGTATTTGTTACAGCAAAAGGACGTTTTGCAACTAAAAGAAGAGTATCGCTTTGAAGGTAGTCTTTGATATCCCTATCATTGACAACGATTTTGCCATTTCCAGCAAAAAGTCTAACTCTTGCTATTGATTTCTTACGTCTACCTGTTGAAATAACTTGCTCTACTGCTTTTACTTTCTTCTCTGCCATTAGTCTCTAACTCCTTTTATTTCAACTTTTTCAGGTTTTTGAGCGATATGATTATGCTCCTCCCCTTTGTATACATGAAGTCTAGTAATTTGTTTTCTTCCTAAACTTGTCTTTGGAAGCATACCTTTAACAGCATGTTCTATTGCCTTTGGTGAGTTCTTTTCAAGAAGTGTACCATAGTCAACCTCTTTAAGTCCTCCGATATAACCTGTATACCATCTTAGTTTTTTATCTGTGTGTTTTTTACCTGTAAGGGCTACCTTATCAGAATTTATAACAATCACAAAATCTCCACAATCAACATGTGGTGTGTATATAGTCTTGTTTTTGCCTGTCAAAATGTCAGCAACTTGGCTTGCAACACGTCCAAGAGGAACATTTTCAGCATCAACAACATACCATTTTCTTTCTATCTCGGCTGGTTTTGCCATAAATGTTTTCATTGATTTTCCTCCGAATATAATCTCTCTTGCAACCTTTAAACCTTCGGGATTTTATTGATTGCCTGTCTTTAAAGGCAAATTTTTATATGCGGGGCTAATGCAACAAAAAACGCCTTAAACATAAGACGTCTTTATTCTATACTATCAAAAGAATTTTGTCAAGCATTTTTACTATATTTTTAGTAATTTTTGTAAAATTTATTATATAAATGTGTTTTAACATAATTAAATAGAGACATACCAAATAAGGCATTTTTCTAAAAAACAATCTATCATATTTTAAAACCTTATCTAGCCGTAAACCTTTTCTTCTCTTGAAGCAATCTCATTATCGGCATAAAAATCGACGAGATAATCGGTCATACGTTGATAATAACTCAGTTCATCATTGATAGCACTTTCTGCAAGGTTTTTGCATAAATATTCATATTTTTTGATGCAAGCCTCCTCACTTTCTTTGCTATCATCTCCGATTTTAGCAAGGCTTTGCTTGATAAATTCTGGGGTAAACTTTTGAGTAGCAAACTCAAAATCGGCAATGTTGTTTGTATAATTTGTCCTATCGTTTATAATATTTATACCACTATTCTTACTAAATTTACCGAGTTCTGCCTGCATCAAAACCACCTTTTTAGCAAGAGCAGAAATAGATTTTTCAATGTTTGACTCATTAAAATCTATACCCTCAGCAAGTGATTTTTTATATTCCTTTATCTCCTTATTATAATCGCTATTGTCAAAATATTTACTATACTTTGGTAATGATTTTATAACTTTCTTTATATCGCATTTATCACCACCATCTAAAATTAAAATCTTCATATATTTGTTTACCAGGCTGTCAAATATAATAAGTGCCTCCTCTGTTTCCATCTTCTGTTTCACTAGCAGTCTTTTGTTTATATCCTCTAAAAATTTCTCTTGCATAATTTCTCCTTTGCATTACTATTATAACACACAGCAACTATCATTGCAAGCAAATTTTGAATAATTATACATAAAAATTAATATTTTAGACTTTGTGCGGATAAAATTTTTCCTTCTATTGCCATAAATGCCTATATAATTAAATTGTTATATTTTACCCTTTTTTGTAACATTTTCAGTAAATGTCGAAAAATCGTTGACAAAACTTTTTTTATGTTATATAATTATGCTAGCAATAAGGTAAAATTTATTGTGTTTTCATTTAATTACTCGTGCTATTGCACTTTTACATATAAATTTTTTTTGGGAGATAGATAGCAATGCTACTATCTGCTCAGCATAAACTTTTGGTTTTTGACCAATTTTCAAATACGCTGATCTTTCACACCTTTTATGGTGTATACATATATATAAACTGAATATGTCAAATTATAGAGTGTGCTGAGCCCAAGTCAGAGGGGTTTTCAACATGTCAAATAATAAGAAAAATAAAAATTTAACACCAACATCCTCAGATAGTGAGGTTATTTTTGCTGAAAATGATAAAGTTGTCTCTGCTGAAAAAAACAGCAAGGCTAAATCTAGTGATAAAAGGGCTACTTACAAGGAAAACACTAGGGTTGAGGAGCAAATTAATAAAACAAATTCTTTGCAAACTGCTGATAGCAAAAAAAGTGATATAGACCTTATAAATAGTGGCGAAGAGAAATCAAAGAGCAAACAAATTTCAAAAAAAGCAAAGGTTTTAAATGTCGCCTCGGATAAACAAAAGGACAATACAAATAACATAAATCTAAATGACAGCATTGAAACAAAAAAACTCACAAATGACAAAGCAGGTAATTATGACAATGCCAGTGGCACAACCCTAAATGCAAAGTCGGATATCGTAAAAACAGACGTAAATAATGATATATATAATATATATAATGATAACGTTATATATAAAGAGAGGCTCTCAAACGACAATTTCGGCAAGGTTGAGGGCGAAGATAAGGGAGTTGATGAAAACTTACCCCTTCAAACAATTAAACCTAAAAAACATAAGAAATCTTTCAAACAACGAATGAAGGCTCTTGCTATTTTAATTGTTCTTGGTATCTTTACAGGAAGTGGTCTTGGTGTATGGTATTATAACTCCATTGCAGGCTCTTTCATAGATTACAGTCAATACGACGTTAACGACTACATCGTTTCCCCTGAGGTTGTGATCGAGCAGATTGAGGAACAATTCAATTTTGAAGCGTCCAGTTATCAAAATTTCTTTAACGAGGCAAAATCGCAAGGTGTTACCCCTGCCGACCTTACCCCTGCTCAAAACTTTATACTTGCTGAGTACAAAGCATCCCTTGCCTCCTCCTTCCATATTGTTGGTAGTGGAAGTGTGGTAGCAGACATCTTCGGTGGCATTACTCAACCTGTATACAGCGAAAAGAACTTTGATGGCAACAACTACACCTTTGAAAGCCTTAGCAGTGGTACTGTTACCGTCGGAAGATGTGCTATCATGGAAGACGGCGGTCAAAATGTAAGATTTTATTCGGCTTGGGATGATGCTATTCATATTAATAATTCAAATATTAATCAAAGTTACGCTGACTGGTCAGACTATCAAGATTATACCGAAGAGTCCTATATCGACCTTGCAGGTTCAACACCTGACGGAGTGCAATCTTATATAGTTTCAGAAAAGACTATTATAAGTCAAAACGATAGTTCGGTCATCGAGTATGACGAGACAAGCGGTTACTACAATTTCTCCTTTAAACTTGACCCTACTACAAGCGTGCTTAGGTATGTAAAACAAGTTCAGCAGACAAGCGGACTTGAATCCCCTCCTTCGTTTAGTTCTCTATCTCAAAATGTAACTATTGACGAAGATTGGAATTTTATTACTATCTCAGTGGAAGAACACTATTCGGTGTTTATGGTAATGTCGGTTGGTTGCGTTGGTACTCTTACCTCTCATTTCACTTTCAATGATCCTGAGGCTGTTGATTTTCCTGACGGAGTTGACTTGACAAATATTGGTTAAAACACCTTTCAAGAGCAAACAAAATAAATACTCTAACAATTCGAAGTTTAAAAAAGCAAATAATTAGAAGATTAAAAATGTGAACAAATCGAAGATTAAAAGTTAGTAAAAGAAAATTTTTGGAGCAAATTAACAAATCAAATTTATTTAGGCTATTGCAAACATTACAAAGGCTTGATAAGCAAATTAACAACTTTCATCTGTCCGTTAAATATACAAAAAATATAAAAACAACTTTCCATTTTGTTTTGCAAGCAAACTTAACGCACAAATTTTAGAACTATTAGCAAGCAAGTTTAAGGTAAAAAACACAAATGACAATGACGGCTATGATTAAAATATACAATATGTAACTTCTATATCGATTTTACAATTTAAAGAAGATATACAAAAATGTTTAAAATATAACTTTTGGTTAAAATAAAAAGGAATGAGTTATGAGAAAGATTTTTAAGTTTTTATCCTATTCAATATTATATTTAGTCGTATCGGTGGCGTCCGCTTATGGTGTCATCACCTTTTCCATGAACAATGTTTCGGACGACTCATCTGGTATAAGTTCTGGCGGTACGCAAGAGGTTGAAATCGCTGAGGAAATTAACACTCTGCTTTCAAATCTAACATCTTCAAGTGCGATTGACATTGATTTAACTGCCTCAATTGACAGCGAAGAATATAGTGTTGACATTGTTGTTGATGGACTTGTTGACCTATCGCAAGGTATTGACAATATCGCCCTTGCGGGACAGATTAATGTTGTAATTGACGAGCAAAATTTTGATGCTGGAATTATTTACCAAAACGGCAATATTTACTTTGAACTTTTAAATCACAAATTTATGATGGCAAGTAGCGAGATTGGTTCTTCTCTTTCACAATTACTTTCAGTTGTTGGCGTTACCATGCCTGAGATGAGTTCTCTTCTTGACGGACTTGACCTTAACAGTATTCTCTCCTTGCTTTCTAACTTTACCGAAAGGATAAACGAGGACGGAAACAAGACTTTGGAGATTGATATTCCTATGGTTTCTGGGCTGACAATCGCCCTTAACTGCACAAGCGACTATCACCTAATCGGTTTTGCTCTACCTAATTTATCACTTAGTGGTATGAATATTAGTGCATCGGCTTCCATTAATTATCCAGAAAGCGTGAACATTGAAAATGTTGATGAAAGCCAGTATGTTGACCTTAACAATCTTATTAGCGTTGCAACAAATGTCTACGAATATTTACTAGACAAAGAGTACTATCTTACTATCGATGCGTCATATGAGGATATTAAAATCAATGGTGTAATCAACTATTCGGGATCACTAAACGCCTCACTCGCCCTTTCATACAAGGACTTGACCGCTCAGGTTATCATATATAATAACAGCCTCTATATCTCTGCCGAGAATATTAGACTTGTCTTTAACCTTGACGATATTGGTCTTGTAAAGGAGTTTTTAAACAACTACCTATCCATCGACATTGACGAGGTACTATCAAGTGTCTTAGGACAAGAAATTGTACTTTCCTCTGACATTGAAAATATGATTTCTTCTCTCGATATAAATAGTCTTTTAAATAAATTCACCGCAAATGATAGTTCTACCTCTAAGGAAAGTGATACCAGTGTTGAAAGCAATTCCTCTGCCCTTGATTTAGAAAACATTAAGGATATAATAAGCAATATTGAATTGACTCTCACTGATAACCTATTTGCTATTAACTATGACGGACTTAATGTAACTGTTTATTTAAATGAAAATATGGTTCAATCAATAAATGCTTCTTATCTTCTTGAAGAAAAGCAGATTGAGGCAAGTGTGGTACTCAATGATAGCGCTTCCCCTTGCACGCCTGCTGGACAATACACAGATGTGAGCGACCTTCTTGAATTTGCTGAGATGGCTATCGACCTATTCAAAACAGGAAGATTTGAACTCGGTCTTGACCTGGCACTTGGGGAAAGCGAGATTTCAGGACATGCAAAATTTGACCTCACTGACACCCTTTTAATTGATGCAGGAATTACTTTTGACTCAAACGACATCAATGTCAATGTGGAAGAGGGAATGTTATACTTTGACTATAACGGACTCTTGCTCAAAATGGACAATAATGGTTTCAATGAACTATTATACATTGTTCTTGAAGTTCTAGGCATAGACGCAAATTCTATTCCTTTCCTATCAGACATCAACCTTGACCTTGATTTTTCTATGATTGACACTGATATTGCAAGCATGAATATTACGCTTGAAGATATTATTTCTATGCTAGATATTATTAGTTTTATTGAGGTAAAAAATAACAACTTAGTCATCTCTCTTAGCGGAAAAGCAATATATGGCGAGGAGACGGCAGAGGATATTCTCATAACCCTTTCAAGCAAGGATGGAAAACTTCATAGCCTCACTCTTGAAAACTGCTATCTTAACAGCGAGATGTCAAGTAAGATTGAGGGCACTATCACATTTGCTAGTCTTGAAACCTTTGAAAGCGACCTAGACACAAGCAAAAACTACATTGATATTTCTGGTGCAAACGAACTTGTTAAAGCCATTGTAAATATGTCTAACGACAAGCAATTCCATGTGTCTGGTGCTCTTGATATTGTTGCTACTATAAATATTGTCAGTGAAATGCCTATCAATATTAGTGTGCCTATCGACGTGTACATCAACGTTGTTGGCAAGGGCGATATTGAACTCTATGGCGTTCTTGGCGAAATCCCTGCTATTATCGGCTTAAATAATGACGTACCTTACGAGTTCGGTGATACTGAGAGTGGCTCAGATAGATACCTTTATTTCTACTACCAAAATGGTTATGTATACCTTTACAGAACAGAGTATGTGGATATTATGTTTGGTGCAAGCCAGCGCCATTATGAAAAATGCACAAAAATACCACTTGACACCCTACTTGCCGACCCACTTTACTACCTACAATATGGTATTGGGCTCACTGACACTATTATGGATGTTATCATTGAGGCTATGGATAACCCTCGAACAGAACCTATGGATATGGGTAACATTATAAACTCTTTCGTCGCAGATGAGAGCAGGACAAATTATACTGTAAACCTCAACATGTATGAACTTACTAACAACTCAGACCTTGGCAACCTTGCAATTTCTCTCGGTATTATGCAAGACGAAAATGGGCGAAACTATATTGGCAACTATGGTATTAATCTTGAATTGCCTCTTGCAGATGCCTTCTATATGAGTCTATCTACAAACAATCTACGCATGGTTGACTATGGCAAAGATGTGGATATGACACCGCTTTATGATTTTGTAAACAACTATCATTACGCAAGCGAGACTGAGTGGGAGGCGAGCAATGGCGACTGGCATATGTCTAATGAGATCGTTTACTCAATCAATTTCAACACAAACAGCAACATAACTGTTGAAAGTCAGAACTATCACTATAAAGACAGCATAAGCCTCCCTACAATAGATGAGTACTACATTGTCGACGACAGTGCAAGCAGAACTCGTTACTATTATAGTTTTGCTGGCTGGTATGAGGATGAGGGACTTACCGTTCCATTTGACACCACTATCATGCCACGTGGAGATATCAACCTATACGCTAAATGGGACTATGTAAAATCTGAAAAAAGTGTTTTAATCAACTTTGTAACAAACAGTAATACCTCTTATGAGAGCATCTATGCAACAGAAAATACCACTCTTGACCTTTCGGCATACCAACCTACTAAGGATACCGAATATGTAGACCAAGGCTATAATTGGATTGGCAGTAATGCAGGTAAATGGACATACCAAGTTACTCGCTATACCTTTGCTGGCTGGTACACCGACTCATCTCTTAACAATAAGTTTAGTGGCGTTGTAGGTTCGAAAGACATTACATTGCACGCAAAGTATGATGCAACTGTAACGACAGAGTATTATTACAACTGGGAAAGACCATAAAAATAAAAACGCTTAAAAAGTGTGATATTAGATAATAAGGCTTAAAAAACAAAAGAAATAAAAAAGTGAGCATTCGTACAGAAAGAATATCTAGGCATTGATAAAAATAATGAAGCATAAATGAAGGTGCTTGGGTATATACGTGTAAGTACAGATAAAATGCTTAAAATAAAATTTTAAAAGACTTTATAAGCACTGTTTAAAAACGAAAATATTAGTACAGATAAAAGCATAGTTATAAAAACATAACTATGCTTTTTGTTAGACTGAAATTTTTTATAAAATATATTAAAATCATAAAAATTAAAATAGGTCATTTGAAAACAATTTTAAAAATGAAAAAATAAGTATTATAATAAAACGAAATTTTATTAAATAATTAAGAAAATAGACGTTTAAAAACAACTATATAGCGAAAGAAATTATCGTAAAAATAGAATAGTATAAGGAAAATTAGGCTTATAAAATATAAAAAACTTGAATTACCCTTTGTTTTTTAATGAATGGACAAATCATATTTTATAGCCAAACGGTTTTATCCGTTCTGCACAAAACTCTATGAAAAATATGTTTCTGTTATCCTCTTTTTTAAACCGCACTTTGACTTCGCTCGAAAGAACTATATAACTTGTTATTATCGGCTTTAACTCCTCTTCTAATACCTTGCACACATGTTGCGGGTCGCCTATCTTATCACTTGTTAAAATATTCTCTATTCTCTCCTCTATTTTATAATTCATAACCCCTCCTATCTTAAATTATTATAATGCCAAAAAAGACTGAAAAATATCATAAATCTCCTATCTACTCAATTTCAAGCAACTTTACTCTCGGTCAAATGTTACTATGTTTGCCAAAAAGTCAAAACAATCATTGCCAAAAATGTAAAAATATTATCAAAGCAAACTGAATACAAATTTTACACATGCTTTTTTATGTTACGCTTGATGTAGCCTACAAGTCCTCGATATTTGTATGTGCAATCAAATATCTTCTTTGAGCCATTATGAATATTTTCGCTCAGCAGTGTGAATGCCCTAGCACTCTCAATTGACTGCACCCTAAGTCCTAACGAGTTTGATGCCCCTATTGCGTCATCCTCTGGTATTACGCCAAGTAGTGGCAAATTTAAAGCCCTGACTATGTTCTCAACAGTCATCATCTCGCCGTTTAAGAGCAAATCTCCTCGAACACGATTGATTACAAGTCCTTTATAGTCTATGTTATAATCATTTAAAAGACCTATCACTTTATCAGCGTCTCTAATTGATGAGAGATGAGGTGTTACTACCACAATAGCCTCATTGGCAGGCAAAACTGCACGCCTAAACCCGTCATCGACGCCAGCAGGACAATCGATTAAAATATAGTCAAAACTGCTATCAAGAATGTCAATCACATTTTTTATATGCTCACCTAAGATATTTATTTTGTTGTAGGCGTGTGATGAGGGCAAGACGTAAAGAGATGATATGTTTTTATCTTGAACGAGTGCCTGTCGTGGTCTGCACCTTCCCATTATGACATCTGTAATGTCGAAGATAATTCTATCCTCAATATTCATAACGACATCGAGATTGTTAAGACCTATATCAACGTCAAACAGTACCACACGAAAGCCTAGTTTTGCAAGATTGATTCCAAGGTTTGCACACACAGTAGTCTTACCTACACCACCCTTACCACTTGTCAAAACAATTTTTCTCGCCATAAACTCCCCCTTTAAAATAATCTTCTCAAAAAGTCAAGACGCCAGGTCTTTATCTTAAAAGAATAAAAATCGTTTAGTCCTAGTTACTATTTTAACAAATCTAGTTATTTTCAAAAAGAGAAGAATTGTCGCATTTTCCCTATATTTGTCTTTTTTGGACAGATTTCCAAGCCATGTTTAAACTTTCGTAATTTCTCATATATAATCCAAGAATACAAATCTTTTTAAAATTTTGAGAACTATACTCTCATATTTTTTGATTAAGAAAAATATTTATAAAAAAATCAACCTAATAAAAAATGGTTGATTTAATTATTATTTTACATTATCGGATGTCGAACTTGCTTGCGAGAGTGAGACTGATAGGTTTTCTTGCTGTATGATGACACAATTTATTGTATCTATGTGCTACCAAAACTTAAAATTTAACTTGTTTAATTTCTATCATCTCATGGTTTTATTGTTAGAAACCAAGTCAAGCAAGGCGAGGTGGTATTTAAGTGAGACTGATAAGGTTTTCTTGCTATGTGATGAGTGTGCAAAGCACACAAATTCGCAAGAATTTAATAAAATTTTATTGCTATAAAATTTTATTATCACATAGCAAGAAGACCTATCAGTTGCTATCAAATATGGCTTCGCCTTGCTTGACGACAACTATCGAAAATATATCAACTTTGTATTATGTTTTATGTGTTTTCATAGATTTTTTCCAGCAAGTCTTGGTCATCAAGGAGTTTACCAGCACCTAGTATAGTTACGTTCTCTCCGTCCTCAACAATCTTAAATGGATAACGGAAATTGCGTTTAAGATAGTTTTCAAGTCCTGATATCTTGCTCATTCCACCTACAAACTGAACACCATTATTGATTATATCGGTGGTTATTTCAGGAGAAAGTGAGGTTATTGTAACGTCTATACTACGTATAATTTCGTCAAAAAATGGTTCTAACACTGTCAAAAGGTCGCTTGATGAGATTATGTACGAACGAGGAACTTTACTCTCAATATCCACGCCTGTTACTTCCATATTGAGTGTATCGTTTGGATAGAGACTGCCGACTTCATTTTTAAGTTTTTCACTCGCCCCTATTCCTATCACAAGTCCATGATTGTAGGCTATTTGATTGGAGATTGCCACGTCAACGGCACGTCCGCCCAAGCCGATTGTAGCACCTTTGATGATTGAGTTCATATTGATAACGGCAATATCAGTATTCGCACCGCCAATATTTACAATCATATTTGCCTTTGTAGAACTGACGTTCTTGCCTATTCCTATCATGGAGCAGAAAACTGCTGGAATAAGCACCACCTCTTTAAAACCTATTTCGTACATGAGGGAGAGAAGTGTTTCTTTATCTTTGTCTGCAAGTCCGCAATTTACAAGAACTAAGGCAGAGTCTCTTTTCTTTTTAAAGTCCAATTTTTCTAGGAAATAATTCATCAAAGCCTTTGTATATTCATAGTTTTTTATCTGTCCATTAGATATAGGGCTGAAAACCTCGACACTGTCGCTTGTCTTTCCCATCATCTTTTTTGCCTCCTCACCTAATCCAACGATTTGGTAACCCTGAGGTGTAGGTTCGGCAGAGACCAAAGTCGGCTCGCAAAGTGCATAGCCATTATCTCTTACATATATTCTTGTGAACGAGCCACCTATTTCAATGGCGTATTTATATTTCCCTAACATTCTCCCCTCCTTGCCTAATTTTTGCATTATTGTAGCACCTATTTTTGACTAATTTCTCTAAAAATTTTATTTACATCATTCTTATTATTTAAATTTATATCTTGCTTTTTTGAATTTATTTTTGACTTAATTTTTATCTTGTTTGAATTGTAGGTACATTTTGACTTAAACTAACATCTGTTTTTCCATCCTTATTTAAGTCAAAAATTGTCGTAGAACTAAATTATAGTGCCTTATATAAACTCTGGCTAACATTATTCAAACTGTGATGGCACAATTTATTGTGCTTTTGCGTAAGCAAAACTTAAAATTTAACTTGTTTAAATTTTAAAATCACAGTTTGTAAGAGATAATTTTTAAAACCATCTGATTTAAAACTCAATTGTTACAGACGAATTCACATAACCACTTAGGAAATTTATCTCTAAACTATCACCCTCTTGCACCTTTAAAAGAATATAGGCAAGGTCATTTCTATTTTCAATAATTGACAACTGCCCATTAAGAGAAACGCTGTTAATAACAGTATCTTTTACAAGTAAACTCAAATCACTATACAAATTTTCGTTATCAAGCACATATAGACCACTACCTTTATAAGAAAAGGCTCGTGAATATGAGGTTGCATTATAATTTTCGCCGTCAAAAGTATAGTACTGATATTGTCCGATTGCATTGAGAGCCTCTTCGAACTCCTCTCTTAGATAACTCGCATATGCTATCTCATTGCTATCTATTGCCTTTATACTTAACTCATCAAGTGTATAGATAGCAAAGTTTGTTGAGTTTTCATTATTTGAAATTACCCTATCAAGAACTTGCATAATAGGATAGATAGGCACAACACCATTCATTTGATTTCCGTTTGTACTTGTATAAGAGGTGCTTGCAGTGGCTAGCCCTATCAAGTTGCCCTCCTTATCAAACACTCCGCCACCCGAATTACCTGGCGAAATGCCTAGGCTGACATCAATAACATCCTCATATACATTGTTTAATGTTGCGACAGGATAGTATTCCACCCCCTCTTCGAGTAGATTTGCGTCGGTTAAATATTTAAGTTCTCCACCATCTTCACTATCAAAATAGTAGTAATATGAGTTTGTTGTTGCTATTGTCAAATCATTATCACTGGCGACATTGCCGAAAGTTACTCTATTAAGGTACTGCAAACTAAGTGGAGTCCCTATTGTGAATATCTCTTCAATGTCGAGTTTATCCTCCCCCTCAATTGAGCGGTCAGACATTCTCACATAGTTCATTGAAAGTCCTTCGCAATAGAGCAAAGCAACATCAAAATCTTGACTTGCCCATAGAACCTCACAAGAGAATTGTCTTTCATCTTCTGTAATTACATTGACAGAAACGTTACTATAAGACTCATCATATATAAAGTCAATAACATGGTAGTTTGTAGCGATATAGCATCCACCATTTACCTGTCCCTCTTCTCCGCCAGCAACATAGGTATATCCATTTGAGGCAACAACTACTCCACTGCCGAGGCTTGAATAACTTACCATTTCCTCGCTATTGACGCCATTTACACGGACAGCAACTGCGACGTTGTCTCTATATAATTGAGATATATCCCATATGGACATATCATCTGTAATCCTATCATTTATACAATAGGAGTTTGAGTAAGTCCTATTGCTAGGCAAAATAACCCCTGTTACTAACAAAGACACTAGTAACACAAACACAAGAGTAGAAAATACCGATATATACACTTTTTTATTCAAAATTTTGCCTTCTTTTTAATATTTTATCTTTTATGTCTTTATTGCATTTTCGTTTTGTCAAGGTTGTTATGATTTCTAAATTTGCTGTCATTGTTTAAAATTTTTGACTTTTTACTAAATTATCTGTAAACTCTTTTTATAGACCTTTTTATAATCATGAGCAACTTTCATACCCTCAATTATCTCAAATGAGGCATCCTTTTCGGCTACCGTTTTCATGATGATAGAGTCGCCTAAAATATCGCATACAATATCTTGTATAATAGGTTTTCTTGATGCGTTAAGTGCAACTGCAAGTTTAACAATTATTCCAAGTTTTCTCACTGCTTCAAGGTCCTCTTCTGTCAAAATATCCTTGTACTTTATCCAGTCATTGAGCGAAAAGTCATCAAGATTTTGACAAATACAAATAAATCCAGCAATCAATAGTTCTCGGTGCGACACACCTACAATATCTGAGTATACGATTTTATCAAAACCATATTTTGCATAGTTTTCACTATTTATGCACTTTCCGCAGTCAAACATATATGAGGCAATACGCAGAGGTTTAACGTAGAACCTTGGCAGTTTGTGCATTACCTTCAATTGTTTAAATAATATTGTCGCCATATTGTATACTTGTGGATTGATTGAAAATTCGTCGTTATTGAACTCTAAATAACTTTCAAGTGAGTTTGTAAGCAAATCATTAAATTTCTCTTGACTTGCACTCAATACATTGACCTGCAACAATCCTCCTCTTAGTGAGGCTGTTGACACTGCAAGTTCTTTTAACCCTAGTTCCTCAAATATAGCCTTTATGATAGCAAAACCTGCTGTTATTTTTTCAGCGTCATCATAGTCAATGCCCTTTATCTTTCTAATTTTGTCAAGTTCGAGTCCCTCAACAAATTTGAAAGTACTATCCATCGCCTCTTTCGTCAAGATGTAGTTATTGTCGATATTGAGAGAGTACTTTTGTATCTTCTTCGCAATTCTTCCCATGGAGATAAAGGCATCACCCATGCCGACAATTTTTAAATCTTCTTCAAGGTTTGTTAAAAAGCCCTCTTTTTTGATGGTCTTTCTTATCTCTTTAACTACGCTATCAAGACCTTTTCCATTGACATCTAATGTAAAAGTTCCCACATTGTAAACAAGGCTACCCAGAATTGCCCGTCTATTGTACTTTACAATATAGGTCTTATATGAACCCACGTATACAAACATTCCCTTGGCACTATCAATGCTGTTTACCACAGAGTTAAAGAGATATTTTATATAGTCCTCATCACTTACAACAACAAAGTTTAGTCCTGTATTGTTGTAAATCTCGTCCAAAAATCCCCTATAATTTCTTGCTTTATAGATAACGCTTGAACATGCCGATATAATTTTGCTAACACCATGGTCCTCTATCATCTGCCTATACACTTTTAAAAATTCAATCAGTTGATTTTTGGTGGCAGGAGATAAAAGTTCATTCTTTGCAAGTTCATCCCCCAAAGGATAACTTTGATTTTTAACAAGTGCTATCATACTTTTTCCATTGCTAACCTTATATATTGTAAGTTTTAAGGTTTTCTCATTAAGTTCAATTATTGCTATCTTTTCCATTATCACTCCTACTTAAATCTATTGCTTCAACTGGACAACTTGCCTGACAAGAACCACATCTGATACATTTTGTCTTGTCTATCTTTGCCTGTCCATTTTCATCAAAACTTATAGCACCAACAGGACAAATAGCCACGCAAGTCCCACATCCTATACATTTTGTTTTGTCTACCATCTTTTGTTCCTCCATTACACCTAATTTTAGCATATTTTTCGACGTTTGTAAACTATTTTTTTATTACTTTTATAAGTTCGATAATAGAAAGAAGGGATAAAAACACTCCATAGATAGTTCGAAGCACCCCAGCCTGCAAAATTCCAGCAAGAAAAGAGCCAAACACTGAAAAAACAACACCGCTTAAAATGATATAGATTATTCCCCTTGTATTAATGTAACCATTCTTGTAATGGATGATAAGAGCAAAGAGAGACATGACAAGAAAGGAGACAAGATTTATCCCCTGACTGAGTTTTTGGTCAAAGCCTAAAAATATGGTGAGCAATGGTATTAGCACAGTTCCGCCACCCATACCTAGTCCGCCAAATATACCTGCTAGCAAACCGCAAACTATGTAAAGAAAAATTGTTAAAGCCATATCTCCTCCATTTAATTTTTATTTATCTAAAAGTTAAAAGTTTTATTTTTTTCGACATTTACGTGATATTTTCGACGTTTGCATTTTTTGAATTTAATTTTCGACGTTTATTTGATTTTTTCGACATTTACAAGAGATTTTCGTCATTTATATGTTTTTTTCGACAATTGCAAGAGATTTTCGACATTTATATGTTTTTTTCGACAATTGCAAGAGATTATCATCCTTTTAAAAATAAAATCCTATTTTTTTTGGCTATGTGATGCGTGCGTAAAACGCACAAATTCGCAAGAATTTATAAAATTTTACCAAAGTAAAATTTTAGCATCACATAGCGTTTTAATAATCACAACATTTTAAGATAATTTAACGTTTACGACATTATTTTTAAGTTTTTTTAATGTTTTTTCTGCGTTTTCACCTATTTTCATATAAATTTTTTCAAATTATCATCTTTATACCACCAGCAAGCATGATAAGAGCAAAGATAATTCTGACCGCTTTGGGAGGTAAAAATTTTAATGCAAATGCTCCTATCACTCCGCCAACCACTACGCCTATTCCCACCGTCAAGAGAGGAAGAGAGTCAACAAAACCATTTATTACATAAATTGAGGCGGATATTAGAGATAGCGGAAATATAACTGCAATAGCGGTTGCATGCGAGGTTTTAGCGTCAAGCGATAACGATTTTTGGAGTAATGGCACACATATCATTCCACCGCCACCACCAAAAAATCCATTCAAAAAACCTATTAAACTACCACACAGCAAGAGGACAAACTTATTCAACTTTTTTGTCTCTTTTTGACCTGTTTTGCTATCTTTTGTCGAAAAGTTATCCTTATCTCTTTGCTCTCCATTTTTCGACATTCTTTGCAGACAAAACAAGGTCTTGCCTAACATAATTTTAGTCCTTTTTACACATTTTAGGTTTGTAAGGCGTTGCTTTATAATAATTCTCTTCTTTTTCATACATTTATTATGAATAAATATGGTAAAAATATTTGATTAATCAAGATAAATGTTGTATAATATCTAGGTATTAAACTTACTTAATCTTATATTATAAAGGTGGATTATGCTAAAAACTAGAAAAAGTAAATCAAATTTATTAAAATTATGTGTGGCGTTTCTTTTCCCATTCACCCTTTTTGGTGGGCTTATGACAACTCAGTTTGCTCATGCTGACGGAGAGAACTATGCCTACTACTATCAAGAGAATGTCTCTGTAACCAACGGCGACTTTACCTCTGGCTCGGTGCTTTCATCTGGCGATAACCTTTCTGGCTGGACTGTTACTGATGAGACTTCTTCCTCTAATGCGACAGGCATGTTTGTCGATACAGGTACAGGCAGTAGTACAAGTGATGATGAGTCAAATGCTACCTTCTCTGAAAATCAAGAGAGATATTTGCTAAACGAAAATCCTGGTGCTAACCTAGGCGACGATAGCAGAATTTTGATGATTAACTCAAAGTCTAACTCAAATTCTACAAATGTTAGTGCATCAAAGGGATATTATTCAGACTCCATTTCTTTGGAGGCTAACTCATTCTATAAATTCACAATTGCTGTAAGAACTATGACTAATGGCGATAGCAAACCTGTCAGTGCCTCTATTTATGTAGATGGTCTTACCGACAGTGAGGGCGAGGAAGTTAAGGCAGGAATTGAGGACATTACCTCGCAGGTTTGGCATGAGTACTTTATCTACATTGCAACAGGTGCGTCTAGTCAAGAGGTCAACATTCAGTTATATCTCGGCGGTGATGACGGAGTGGTAAGTTCTGGTGCAGTTTTCTTTGACAGCGTCAGCGGTGTTCGTCTATCTGAAAACGCTTTCTTTGAAGAGTGCTACTCATCTAACGCTGGCTATCAAGGTCAAGACAGGCTTATAGCAAGTGGAGAAGAAAGGTGCTTTGTTATAGACAGTTTAGTGGACAACTCCTCCCTTATCGACACCAGCGCAGGACAAAATTTCGACTTTGAATTTAAAGATGTAAATGACGATGCAAATTCACTAAATACTCTTGGCAACTACTGGTCTATTTTAGAGGCTCACGACGGACATGCTTACATTGAAAATATTCGTGATATGCAACCTACCTATTTTAAAAATACCTATGGTTATGAGTATGTCGGCGACGATTTAACCTATAACAACAAAAACGCTATGATACTTACCACATTAGGCGAAAGCGGTTATGTTGGAGTGCAGTCGAGTGAATTTGAGATAAAAGCACACACCGTTTATAAGATTTCTTTCAATATCAAAGTGGCTGGAATAGAAAGCGGTTCTTTCTATTTCAAAGTTCAAGAAAATGATACCATTTACTCACTTTATAGCGACATTTTGACAGATGACGAAGAGGATACAACAAAGGACTACCTCGCTTTGCAAGACGGGCAGACAAGCAGTATCTCCTCTAACAGTGAAAACGCTCCTATGAATGACTATCAAACTGTTGAAATGTATGTTAAAGGACATTCACTCTATGACACTTCTGTAAATTTCCAGTTATGGCTTGGCGATAGCGAGACCTCGGCAAATGGTACTGTTGTAATTGACAATATAACTGTTGAATATGCAAGTGATGAAGAGTTCTCTTCCGCTTCAAACTCGGTAGAATTTACTTCATTTAGTTCTGACCCTGCTACAATTCCAAACTCATATTTTAACTCCACTGAGGCTGATGGTCCTGGCTCTTATCCTATCTCTGCAACCGACTGGACAAGTGAGATAGAAAGTGAAGATTATAATACCTCTGGTGTCGTTTACCTTTATGACCTTGCTCACTACAATGAAAACTACTTAGGTAAATATGACTGGGCAGGAATTTATCCTGGACAGATACGAAATGATATAAATGGTGTAGTTCTTCCTAACAATGTGTACATGATGTACAACTCGGTAAACTCATACCAGTCTCTTACCTCATCAACATACACCCTCGACAATGATTCCTACTATAAGTTGTCATTTAACTACTACAATGAAAACAGAGGTTCACTTAACGCCTCTAAAATCAAGGTTGAGGTCGTTGACGAAAATGGTATTGTTTTGTTCTCGCAAGACAACATCTCCTCTCGTGATAATTGGAACACTATGAACATCTTCTTCCACACTGCCGAACTTGTTTCGCATAATATTCAAGTTGTAATCCATTTCGGAGAGGATGACCCAGACAAGAAAGTTGGCGGTATTGTATACCTCGACAATTTCGTGGTTGAAGAGTCTAATGAGACTGAATTTAATGCCTATACGTCTATATATAAGGCTGACCTTACAAATTATTTCTTAAATCTCACAGAAAATGGAGAGGTTTCAAGTACTATTACTACAACATCTGCCTATGACTTTGCGGTTGAACCTATCTACGACCTTGCTGGCGAAGAGGAGTTCGACTTCGCAAATGGTGGCATAATAAGTGGCAACAACAACCCTTATGGCAACGAGTTTGTAATTAACGATTCCAACTATCTTGCCATTCAGACCTTCCTTGCATCTCGTGCAAGTTTGACCTCTGCCTACACTATTAGCATGGATGCTGACGGATACTACAAACTCACCTTTGACCTTGCTACTATCTTCGGTGAAAGTGCCTTAAATGCTAGCACTGATGAGCATGACTGTCAGTATGGTGTTACAATCACAGTTGACGGATTTGAGCCTATCACTGAAATTGTTACAGGCGGAGATCTTAAATCATACACTATATACTTTAACGCTAGTGAAGCAGTTGCTCCTACAATATCCTTTACTTTGGTAAGTGATTGCCATGAGACTATCGGTACTGCCCTAATCACCCACCTTGATTTTAACTCTGTAACTGAGAGCGAGTACAACAACGCAGTCCTTTCTAGCAACTATGGTTCTACCGTCTTTACCTCTGCTCAAAATGCAACTGAGAGCGACGAAGATACCGACACTGACGAGGATACCGACGAGGACACTAGCACCGATGATACAACTGAGCCTGAGGCTACTTCTCCATGGCTACTTGTATCCTCTCTTATCTTTGCAGTTGCAATCATAATTGCTATAATCGGCTTTGCTCTTAGACATGTTAAGATTAAAAAGATTGAAAGAATTAGACAAGAAAGTTATGACAGAAAGTTATCGAAGAACCATGACGTCATACTAGTAGAGGCACAAAAACGAAGAGACGAAGAGGTTAGGCAGTTGCAAAATGCTAAGAAGATGTTTGAAGAAGATAAGGCTAGACTTGAAGAAGAACACAAAGCCTTTGTTCGAGAAAACAGACTTAATAGCAAAGGAAAGATATCAAAGGAAATTGAAAAGTCCATCAAGAAATACAATAACGATATAATCAACCTTGATGAAAAGATTTCTATTATTTCTGAAAAGATTGATACAGTTATGTCTGCCGACTATCTCTTAACTATTGAGCGAAGAATAGTTGCCGAAGAGGACAGCCAACTCAAAAAAGACAAAAGAGAGTACAAAAAAGAACTCAAAAGAATTAAAGAAATGGAAAAGAACTCTCGTAAGTCAGAACCTCAAAACAATGATGAGGAACAATAGGGTTAAAAAATAGTCAAAAATATTTAAACAGTATAACTCTTAAATAAAGCAGTGAAATATTGCTTAAATTGAACTCAAACAAAAAACCGCCAGACTATATCTGGTGGTTTTTCATATAACGGGTAAAACCCTCCATTACAAGTAGCAAGAAAATCGTGCTAACTTACCTAGGCATAGGTTATTCACTCCTATTTTTTCATAATCTTTTACATTGTTCTATCTTTCATTATTTGTTGCTCCATTTTATTGATTGTGTAGTATTCTCCCTTCGCTCTCCTTATTCTTTGATTTTTTTCGTTCAACGGCAAACCTAAAACAATCACCAGATTATCTGGTGGTTTTATTATACAACAAAAAACCGTCAGAATATCTGGCAGTTTTATTAAACAAATAATAGATAATAAAAAATAATGACACTTTAATAGTCATTATTTTTTATTATTATGAAGTTTTAAACCATTTATATGTTTCAAAGAAAAGTATAAAAATATATAATAGTTATTGAAAAACATTAAAGATTAATAAGATTAATTATTTTTCAAAACATAATCTACGAGAGGCTCTATATATTTTTCATCCGTCCAATCACAATTTTTATCTTTCGCCTCCATTAAAGCCATACTACCATAGTAGGTATCAATCCTCGTCATCGTCGTCATAGTCATAGTCGTCATCGTCTATATCATCATCGTCGTCTATATCGTCGATATCGTCGTCATCATCATTATCATCGTCATCGTCATCATCCGAAAAAACTTCATCATCAAAAGAGATATCCGAGTCATCCTCGTCAAATGATAAATCTTGCGTCAAATCATCGTCATCGTCAAGCAATGAAGACTTTGTTATATCGTTGACAGAAGCCATTTCTCCTGTCTCGTCGTCTATTGTCATTATGTCGTCCTCATCCTCACGAACCATATAGTCCTCCCAATCGGAGTTAAGTTCGCCGTCTTCATTCTGATGTTCTTTTAAACAACTTGAACACATAATCTCATCTGGTTGTATATAGTTGGTCTTGCATATAGGGCAAAGTTCGAGGTCAATATCATCGACATAGTCCCGTCTTGCCTCCATTTCAGCCTTACAAACAGGGCAGAATTTATCTTTTTTTTGTATATAATTTATCTCACATCTAGGACATCTTATATAAACAGGTTTTTTCATATTTCACTCCTTAACATACATTTTTTAATGTCTAACACATTATACATATATATTATAAAAAAGTCTAATGTTTTTCTTAATTTTTTATAATTTTTTTAAGATTTTTTTGTAACCCTTTCCTCTAAACTTAACTCTGCTTGGCTCTTTCTCAAATATAACGGAACAAGTTGATTTTCTCCTATCTCAAAGCCACTATCTTTCATTTTTAAGGATAGCATTAGTAATTCCTCTGCGGTAGGGCTAACCTTCTTTTCAGCCACATCCTCCTCTTCAAGCCCTATCTTGACTAAACTTAGGCTATCAAGTTCCTTTTTTGTAATAACTTTTGCCTCTTCAATCGCCTTTCCTCTCTTGTCCCTTTTTTGTATGTAGACAAGACCGCTAAGTGCGTCTACAACAGTTAGAAAGTCGCCCTTTATAGTATGACTACGCAAATAACTATATGATATTAAATCAAAAGTGGTTATCGGTATTACCTTGCTTTCTTTACCAGCACAGAATCCTTTTACAAGTGCCATTCCTATCCTTATCCCTGTGAATGAGCCTGGTCCTACCACCAGCGCATAGCGGTCATTTTTGTCAATACTACTGCCTATATTATCAAGCATTTTATCAATTTTATACAGTATATTTTCTGAATGTTTGCAGTTTGAGTCAAGCGTGGCAAAATCTCTCTTATTATTTATTTCAACCGCTATCAGTGCTTGTTTGCCAGATGACGATATCGCTATCATATTGCTCCCCTTTATTCTTAATAATTTTACTTTAACTTATATACTAAATATTTTTGAATATTCCTTTAAAATTTATTTTAAATATTTTTATTATAAATTGACCATATAAAGATATAAAAAATTCTTTCATTAGGTTAAAATTTAATCATACTCAAAAAGAATTTAAATTTCTTATTTACCTTTTAAACCTCATTTCCTACAATAATTTTTCTACTGTCGCCGTCAAGTTTTTCTATTATTATCTCAATATGAGGGCATGTAATAAGACCTGACACATTCTCTGGCCACTCGACAAGCACAACTCCGTCAAGGTGTTTGAGGTCAAAATATTCATTAAAACCTAGTTCCTCAGCCTCTTCCTTTGAAGAAAGTCTATACATATCAAAGTGATAAATAGGCACTTTCCCGCCCTCATAAACGTTCATAATGGTAAAAGTTGGGCTTGTTACGAGAGCGTTACTCCCCATGCCTTTGACAAACCCCTTTACAAAGTGCGTTTTGCCTGCACCGAGGTCGCCAACAAGTGTAAATACCACCCCTTTGCCGACTGTCTTTGCAAGTTTTTCAGCCACTAGCATAGTTTCTTCTTCATTTTTTGTTATAACCGAAAATATCTCTTCCATATTTTTCTTATCCTTATACTGAAATTTATAATTTTATTTTCTAAGTTTATTAAGTTCAAATTTTTGTCCTTGTTAAACCTTTTTATGTAAATTAATTATACCGCTTTTTAAGATTATTTTTATATTGAGTTTTTTAAACTGGCATGCGATAGCACAATAAATTGTGCTTTTGCGTCAGCAAAACTTAAAATTTAAGCGTGCTTAAATTTTAATATCGCATGCCGTCCTAATATCACTTATCTCTTACAACAATCTTATATCACTCTTTTTTTATCCTTACAACCACCTTTATCTTTCTGACATATTTGTGATAGACAAACAAACCAAGACATGCAAAGAAAATTCCAACTGCCATGCCAACAAGAGTGTCTGACAGATAATGCGCACCTAGCACCATACGTGAAAAGGCTATTGCAAAAGGAAAGATTACGCAAAAAAGTCCGCCTAACACCTTAGTGCTATTATATTTCGTTGTAGTTAAGATATGATAAAATAGAAATGTCGCAAAGAGTCCTCCGCATAGGCTATGTCCTGACGGCATACTATATCCGCTCTCCCCACCATAGTTTAATATAGTAGGGTCAGCCTCAAACGGTCTTTCTCGTCCAATTATTACCTTTAAGATTTGATTAATAATTGAAGCAATAGCAAAGGTTACAAGAAAAACATAACTGAGCCGTCTCTGTCTTATAAAGAATACCACAAACAGAATGACAAAGCCGAGATAACTGCCAAACAGGGTTATAAATTGAAACAGAGCCACAAAATTTACACTAGCATTAGACTGCAAAAATTTTATTATTTCCACTTCATTCATACCCTTATATTGTAACATATTACGACAAAAAATACAACAGATTTTTAGTTGTCTGTTGTATAGTTTTGTTTTTAGTTAATTTTTATATTGACTTAAAGATTATGTTTTAATTTAACTTCACACTCACACTAAAACCGTCATCAATATCATAAAATGTGGTTGACATATTTTTGTCTTCTTTCAAGGTCTCTATAAACTGTCTTAAATGTTCCACCATTGAGCGATGTTTATGAGGAATTTTTCCCTCGCTCTTGACAAGTCCTAGCAAGTTCATATTGTCGCAGAATAGCACACCGTCCTTTTCTAAGAGATTTTTCAGAATTGGATAGTAATTTTTATACTGCCCTTTTGCTCCGTCTAAAAATATAAAATCATAGGTTTGCCCCTGACTTTCTAGTTCTTTAAGAACTTTAAGTGCGTCATCGACGTAGAGGGTTACTCGCCCTAAAAGGTTAAGCCTCCTAAAATTTTCTATCGCCTTATTTGCACGAGTCTCGTCCTTTTCAATGGTTGTAAGGTGCCCGTCGCAACTTTTTAGTAGTAACGAACCTGAATAGCCTATCGCAGTCCCTATCTCCAAAATCCTCTTTGCCTTTTTATCTCTACAAAATTCACAGAGTTTCTTTGCTGTCTCCTCTCGTACAATAGGTATATAGTTCTGCCTTGCCTCTTTTTTTATCTCTTCCATAACAGCCCTTAATTAGTCAAGTGAGACAATTGTCAAAATCATAGGACGACGTTTTGTACGTCTAAATATAAAGTTTGACAGATTTCGACGAAGAGAGGCTCTTATCACTGATGGTTCAACGCCTCTAAGGTCAGATTCTTTTAGTGAGGCTATAATTGTGGCTTTGGCGTCTTGAACAAAACTTTCTTGCTCGTCAGCATACACCACTCCTCTTGTGATTATAAATGGATCGCTGGTAACCTCGCCTGCAACATTGTTGATATTTACGCAGACAACACAGATTCCGTCCTCAGCAAGTTGTTTTCTCTCCCTCAGTACATTGCTATCCATATCGCCTATTCCCATACCATCAACTAGACGCTGACCTGCCTTAACAAAACCTACCTCTTTCATTGAGTTTGCCCCTAGTTCAACCTGCATGCCTATGCTTGGCAATATTATATTGCGACTATCCATACCTAAGGTCATAGCAAGTTCCTTATGAGTTTTTAGGTGTCGATATTCGCCATGCACTGGCATGAAAAACTTAGGTTTAACAAGGCTGTGCATGAGTTTGAGTTCCTCTTGACATGCGTGCCCCGAGGTATGAACATCGGCAAGTTCGTCATAGATTACATCAGCACCAAGTTTATAGAGTGCGTTTATAACGTTGTACACATTCTTCTCGTTTCCAGGTATTGGAGAGGCAGAGAGGATAACAAGGTCGTTTGGTCTTATCTTGACGCTCTTAAACTCACCCGCAGCCATACGAGTCAGTGCACTCATAGGCTCGCCCTGACTGCCTGTTGTCATGATAAGCACCTCTTTATCGTCAAGTTTATCAACCTTTTCTATATCAACAATATTCTCTCTATTAAAGTGAAGTTCTCCAATCTTCATAGCAACTTCGCTGACATTTATCATGCTTCTGCCTGTAAAGGCTATCTTTCTATTATACCTCTCTGCAATATCCATAATCTGTTGCATTCTATGGATGTTTGAGGCAAACGTAGCAACTATTATACGATTGCTAGCGTGATTTTTGATTATCTCGTCAAGAGTTCGGCCTACCGATTTCTCGCTCATAGAATAACCCTTTCGACAAACGTTTGTACTTTCGCATAAAAGAAGATTTACCCCCTTTCTCCCTATCTCGCCAAGTCTTGAAATGTCGGTCATAACTCCGTCAATTGGCTCATAGTCAATCTTGAAATCGCCTGTATGCACAACCGTTCCTACTGGGGTGGTGATTGCAAGAGCGAGAGAGCCTGCTATTGAGTGGCTAACCTTAATAAATTCTATTGAAAACGAGCCGAGTTTAAGTACATTTCTAGGCTTTACTGATATAGCCTTATATTTAATCTTTGGATGCTCTTTCATCTTGTTTTCGACTAATGCAAGTGTAAGCCTTGTACCATAGATTGGTACATTCAACTGTTGAAGCAAAAATGGTACTGCTCCTATATGGTCCTCATGACCATGAGTGAGAAGAAGTGCCTTAACTTTATTTTTGTTCTCTACAAGGTAGGTCATATCAGGTATAACTATATCTACACCTGGCAAATCGTCGTCTGGAAAAGTTAGTCCAGCATCTATAAGTATGATTTCGTCATTATATTCAAGTGCGGTCATATTTTTTCCTATCTCGCCCACACCACCGAGAAAGGTAACTTTTAATTTGTTCATTGTTTTCTCCTTTTAAATATTTTTTATTGTTAAAAATACAAAATATATCGACTATGTGATGATTAAATTTTATTAACATAAAATTTTATTAAATTCTTGCGAATTTATGTGCTTTTAGCACACTCATCACATAGTTTGTAAAACCATCAGTCTCACCCTTACAAGCAAGTTGGAATTCCGATTATTTTGTATTTTGTAAAACTATTTTAAACCTGCGTGATAGCACAATTTTTTGTTCTTGCTCCTCCACATGCACGACAGCGAGAGGTGAATTGTCTAACCTCGGCTATAACGTCCCCTAGCACAAAAAATTGTGCGTTTTGCGAAAGCAAAACTAAAATTTAAAGAATTTAAATTTTAATCACGCAGTATATGTCAAACTCTTCTTAGAGTGAACTTTCGCAATTTATTTTTTTTACTGATGTCATTCAAGTAAAGATTATTGTAAAATTTGTTGACATTAACTTTTTTAAAATTTAATTTTTCTAATAAGAACATGTTAATATGTCAAGTTTGTTATTGATTTTCATAATACTTAATTTTTGATTGTCAATACCTAAATTTTTCTGTTTTTTAGGGTTATTTGAAAGTCTTACCCTTTTTTATCCTAATATTCAATTGACTTAGTGAATTTCTTTAAAAGGGCACACAAAAAACCTAAGCCTTGTTTGGCTTTACCTTTTGTTAAAACATGATTAAAGGATATATTTTGCATCCTCAATCTTATCGACTTCTTCAAGTTTCTTAGGGGTAAGAATGGTGTCGCTATCAACATAAAACCTCATACCTTGACTTGAAAAGAACATTACCATCTCAAAGATATGGATAAGAGGAGAAATTAGTGGCAAAATGATAATTATTGCGTAGAGACCTAGCACCATAGAAAGCACTATGGCGAGCAAAAAGATTACAAAAGCGGTGGAGAAAACTCTTGCACCTCGACGCAAAACCGCCCTCATTCCTATCATAAAAGACTTAAAAATATTTTGATTATATACCACTTTTGCAGGTGCCCAGCCAGCAGTAAAGGTCTCCTTGAATGCCATAAAGATAGCAGGGACGATTACAAAAGCAAAAGGCATAATATAGTCAAAAATTTCATTATCAACACGAGTGAGCGACCACATAGAAAGTACTATCAATACGTTGAAAGGCATGGAATAAAAGGTCTTTAATAGCGAATAAATAAGTGAAGATTTGAGTGTTTTAAGATATGTGCCTGTGAAAGATTGTTTTTGGCAAGAGGACATATATCCATACATCATCTCACACATAACAAACTTTCCTATGTTAAGAAGTAATGGCAAAAGGACAAAGGAGATGATGATAAAATACACACCTATTGCCACATTTGAAAAAATCTCTCTAAAAAACAAGATGACAAAATCGGCAACAGCAGTCAGACCACTTGCTATAATTGAGCCGTAGAGAGTTCCTGACTCAAACATGCTACTAAGTCCAGAGTCATCAAATGCCACTCCACCAGCAGAGATAAAGTAGTCATAGAAAATACATAGCAGTCCGAAACATGCACCAATAGATAAAATATGGTAAACAAGTAGTTTCCACACCTTATCAAAATTTGCACACAAAAGTCTTAATGAGTTTCTAAACATCATAATCTTAAATTCCAAACTTAACTTATAGATATAGTATAGTATATTTATTTGAAATTTGCAAGAAAAATTAGTCAAAAATATGAAAAAAATAGGTTATTTAGTCACTTACTTTTGAAACTAGCAGAATATTAAAGAGAAACATAGACAAAAAATCGTCTATGTTTCTCTTTTTACACCTAACTCTCTTAATTGCAAAAAAACGAATACTTCTGTCGTTGTCATAGGTTGTCGTGAGAAACACAACATCTACAAATCTTTTGACATGCACTTTAA
>CALWJU010000011.1 GCA_944381105.1 uncultured Clostridia bacterium
TATAAAATTTCCCCACTTGCCTTATTATATACCGGAGTAAAATGAAACAAAGTCCCCTCTTTGATTATTTCCTCTGGCATTTTCTCTGGTGTTGAAGTAAAAATTTTATTATAAAGGTCTACTACTAGTTTATAATACTTTTCATCAATAGCATATTCCCTAAAAGTTGTTTTAAGATTTCCAATCAAAGTATCAACAGTTACATTATTCTCATCAAAATCTTTCACAGTTGTATTCATTCCAATTATTTTCATAAACCCTCCTAAGAATTATGCGAACCAACAATTGCTTTAATTAATACTATCAAATGTTCGCATAAAAGTCAAGAAGTATTTGACAAACAATATCACTTTCCTACTTTTTTATATAACCTTTAAAAGAATTCGAGATTTTTACTCTGGTGCAAGCGTAGGAAGCCCTACCCTGAAAATCTTACGATTTTCAGGGTACCCTTGTAAACCCAGTGAAAATCGCCCTTATTCTCAACTTTTCATTTCTCTTTTTTCTTTCTTATTTCAAATATAATCCGAGGAAAGAAGAGCGAATAGTAAAAAATAAGAAATAAAAGTACAAAAAAATAACCCTCGAATAAAAATCTCGGATTATTTTTGTTTGGTGCGGGCGGTGGGAGCCTTACCCTAAAAATCTTACGATTTTCAGGGAACCCTTACGAACCCTTGGGTTCGACTCCCACTTATACTTAATCAAAAAAATCTCTTTCGAGATTTTTGCTCTGGTGCGGGCGGTGGGAGTCGAACCCACACGGTTTCCCACTTGCCCCTTAAACAAGCGCGTCTGCCATTCCGCCACGCCCGCATCCTTTTATCGTACTTAATTATTATATAAATTCATAAACCATTTGTCAAGTAATTTTTTAATAATTATTATTTTTCTTAGGTAATATTTTACTATTTTTAATGTACTCATATCTTTTAACGCCTCAATGATTACTTTTGTCTAAGAATAATCTATATATACTAAACAATTTTGAAATATCTTACCTACCTAAACGCAAAGAAAACAAATCAACTATTTAAATATAAAAAACTTTATCATTTGATAAAGTCTTTATGGCTTAACTAACAATTTTGTCAATGTATCAAAAGAAATTTAATATCGTACATCTAGTATGTTGTATATTAGACATGGCGGTATAAATTGTATTATGTATCACATCATATGAAAACTTATCAGTGCTCTGCCTGACGGCAACATCCGATAGTATTATTTATAAATCTTTAAAATATTATAAATTAGCACATAACTACTTTAAGATTTTTATATTTTATCTTTAAATTTATTTTATTATGATAATCCCTCGAACTCTTTAAGCCCTTTTTCAAATTGTTCTTTGCTCTCAGGGTCAAGTGAAAACAGCAGACCAAAAAGTTGACCTACATGCAATTTCTCTTCCCTCATGATATCTAAAATTGTTTGTTTTGCTCTCTGATCATTGGTCTGCACAAGATGATTATTATATTGAATTATTGCATCAAGTTCTCCTATTATATCTTCCCTAGCATTCTGTATTGTAACAAAGTCGTCAGTTCTATTATTGTTATCAAATATATTGAACATTCTACGCATACTCTCCTCCTATCTTTATATATGCGTTGACTTAACATTACGTTATTGTTTTAACAATACTCCAATATAACATTTATATTCTTTATACATATACCCAAGACTTTCGCCTTGGACTTTGATAACATATTTTTATTAAATTTTATTTGTGTAAAAATCACCTATATACATAATTTCAAAAATTAACAAACTGCCTTATTATCTGCACTCTTTCTTATAATTTCAGGTTGACCATTTTCTAAGTCTATAAACTTATCAGTTACAACTATTTTTTCTATATCTTTGTAACTTGGTGCTTCATACATAAGTTTATTCATTTTACCTTCTATTATGGTTCGCAATCCTCTCGCACCTGTCTTTAAATCCATTGCTTTCTTTGCTATTGCCTTAATCGCATCCTCTGAAAATTCAATATTTATGCCATCAATCTTAAACATCAAGTCATACTGCTTAATTATCGAATTTTTAGGTTCAGTCAATATCTTTACAAGTGCCTTCTCATCAAGTTCATCAAGACCAACTACAACAGGAAGTCTCCCTACAAACTCTGGAATAAGACCAAATTTAATAAGGTCATTTGGTTGTATATCTTTAATATAATTTTTCTTATCTTTTTCTTCTTGTGTTTTTATATCAGCATTAAAACCGAGTGTTGTATCATTTTCTCTTGCTTCAATAATTTTATCCAGCCCTACAAATGCTCCACCACAAATAAACAATATATTTGTTGTGTCTATCTGCAACATTTCTTGATGAGGATGCTTTCTGCCTCCCTGTGGTGGAACAGATGCTATTGTGCTTTCAAGTATTTTTAAGAGTGCTTGTTGTACACCTTCCCCAGCGACATCTCGAGTTATTGAAACATTTTGGGTTTTTCTTGCAATTTTGTCTATTTCGTCAATATAAATAATACCTCTTTGAGCCTTTTCGATGTCATAATCGGCGTTTTGTATCAATTTTAAAAGAATATTCTCAACGTCATCTCCAACATAGCCTGCCTCAGTCAATGTTGTAGCATCAGCAGCAGCAAAAGGAACTTTCAAGACTTTTGCGAGAGTTTTGGCAAGCAAGGTCTTGCCTGAGCCTGTTGGCCCTACCATTAGGATATTGCTCTTTTCAAGTTCTACGTCGCCGTCATCTTTATCTGACTTTGTTAAATTATAATTTAACCTTTTATAATGATTATAAACTGCGACTGCTAGCACTTTCTTTACCTCATCTTGTCCAACAATATACTCATCAAGTTTTTCTTTGATTTCGCTAGGAGTTGGAAGTTCTATCTTCTCGAAAGTCTGCTTTTGCACAACGTCAGTAACAATATCCTTACATATTTCAATACATTCATCACAAATAAAGGCATCTCCATTCGGACTTGCGACCAATTTTTTAGCATCCTTTTGGCTTTTTCCACAAAAACTACATTTACATTCTAAATCAGACATTAAGCCTCCTTATTTTCTTTTTTCCTAGACACGAAAATCTCATCTATAATTCCGTAGTCTTTTGCCTCCTGTGCTGTCATATAGTTATCTCTATCTGTATCTTTTTCAACAATTTCTAATGGTTTACCAGTGTTCTCACTAAGCATTATATTCATTCGTTCCTTAATATACTGAATATGATTTGCTTGAATTTGTATATCACTGACCTGTCCCTGAGCCCCACCAAGTGGTTGATGTATCATAATTTCACTATTAGGAAGAGCAAATCTTTTACCTTTGGTTCCACCCGCTAGTAAGAATGCCCCCATAGATGCTGCCCTACCAACACAAATTGTTGAAACATCACATTTGATATATTTCATTGTGTCATAAATTGCAAGTCCTGCTGAAACACTTCCACCTGGACTATTAATATATATGAATATATCTTTGTTTGGGTTTTTACCTTCAAGATAAATAAGTTGAGCCACAACAATATTTGCCACGTTATCGTCGATTTCTCCATTCAAGAAAATAATTCTATCTTCTAGTAATCTTGAATATATATCATACGACCTTTCGCTATTGCCTGTTTGATCAACAACCATTGGAATTAACATACCCCTTTCCCCCTTTATTATATACCTTATATTTAAAATTATTTACATTGTTCTTTGATTAAATCTAAAACTTTTGTCATAATAACGTTATTTTCAAAATAAGCATAGTCATTTGGCGACATTGCTTTCTTGAAATCATCAAGTGTCATATTGTATCTAGTTGCATATTCTTCTATGCTTTTGTCAAGTTCCTCACTTGATGCAGTAATATTATTCTCTGAAATAATCTTTTGAAGCACAAGCCTTGTTTTAATATTCTTTTCAGCGTCGCTTTCTCTATCTTTCTTAAATTCGTCAAGCGTCTTGCCAACATAGTCAAGATAATTTTGAAGTGTCATACCTTGATGAGATAGTCTATGCTCAAAATCTTCAACCATATGATGAACCTCATGCTCCACCATAGAATGAGGTACTTCAATATTACTTAACTGGGCAATTTCGTCAAGTAGAGCGACCTCATAGTCTCGCTCAACTTTGTCTTCTTCCATCTTTACGAGATTTTCTTTAATGGACTTTTTATATTCCTCCAAAGTCTCAAATTCAGTAGTGTCGGATATATACTTGTCGTCTATTGTAGGAAGTTCTTTTTCTTCAACCTTTTTCAAAGTAACTTTAAAAACTGCTGGCTTTCCTTTCAATTCCTCAGCATGATAATTTTTAGGGAAAGTAACCTTGATGTCTTTCTCTTCTCCCTTTTTCATGCCAACTATTTGGTCTTCAAATGTGTCAATAAATGTGTGAGAACCAAGTTCAATTTTATAATCCTTTGCCTCACCGCCTTCGAATTTAACATCATCAACATATCCAACAAAATCTATTGTCGCAAAGTCGCCAAGTTCTGCATTTTTATCTTTCTCTTCATATCTAGCATGTGCTTGTCTCTCATTTTCAAGTTCAGCATCTACTTGTTCGTCAGTAACTTTAACGTCTGCCTTTTTGGCTTTCAAACCTTTAAATGAAGGCAATGTAAACTCTGGAAGAAGGTCAAATTCCAATACAACTTCAAGACCTTTATCAGCAGTAAACTTGTTATCTACAATGTGAGGCTGTTCTACTGGAATAACATTGGTGTTTTCATTTAAAAACTTGTTGTACTCGCTTGATACAACATGGTCAAAAGCGTCATCAAAGAAAACAGTATCGCCATAGTTTTGCTCTATCACTTTCCTTGGTGCTTTCCCCTTTCTAAAACCTTGGATATTAAACTTACCCTTGTTCTCTTCGTAAGACTTTTCAACAGCCTTTTCCCAATCTTCTTTTGAGATTGTTAATGTAACAATCCCTTTTTTATCTTTTTTCTCATATTTGTACATAATAAATAATCTCCTTTGTTAAATACTTTGCCTATAAATAATACCACATTATATTAAAATAATCAACTAAAAATAGCCTAATTTCTATAAATAGATTGAAGAAATATAGCGAAATTAGACCATAGTCATCCCAGCAATGCAACTTGCAATGACTGAAAAGGCAAATAAAATTTTAGCAATATCAAAGACTTTATCTCTTATCAATGACCTTTTGTACTTTTTTTTATAAAAGTTTATATTTTCATTAAGTTCTTGTGATGTAATTGATGTTGAGTTTATTATCTCTGCACAATACTTTTTAAAATCTTCTTCAAATGTAGAATAATAATCAACAATATATTGATTTATAAAAATTATTATCCAATATAAACAAAGAATTATCAAAAAACTTAATGCAAAATAAACAAGCCCACCCCAAAACGATTGTAGTGAAGCAAAAAGAATTATTAATATAAGTAGTGTTATTGTAACATAAAAATTTTTCATCTTAAATCGTTAATATAAATAAAACCACAATAGTAACTACAAATACCACATAGCAAACTATCCATGGAATAGATTTCCCTTTTGACTTAACCCATGAAAATGCAAGAATTATACAAATTATATAGGCTATTACTTGTCCAACAGCACTAAACGCATTGGATAGATTGCTATCTCTTTCGAAAATTAATGTCAATAAAAGAGATATTGCAATGCACCCTATACCAATATACGCAACCAGCGACAAAACGCTATTAAAGTTAAAGTGTGTCTTGTTTGGTTTCTTTTCATTTTTAGTTATTTTATTATTATCTTCCATATTCACCCTATTTGCAAATATGACATGCTAGGTCTACTGTTTTATTTGAATATCCCCACTCATTATCATACCAAGCCACAAGTTTTACAAAATTTGGACTTAACATTATCCCTGCTTTAACATCAAAAATACAAGTTCTGCTGTCCCCAATAAAATCAGATGAAACTACATCATCATCTGTCCATCCAAGAATGTCTTTCATCTCCCCATTTGATGCCTTTTTTATTACCTTTACTATTTCCTCATAAGTTGTTGATTTTTCTAGTCTAGCAGTTAGGTCGACAACAGAAACATTTATCGTCGGAACTCTAAAACTCATTCCTGTAAGTTTTCCTTTAAGAGACGGAATTACCTCACCGACCGCTTTTGCAGCACCTGTTGAAGATGGTATAATATTATATGATGCAGCACGACCACCTCTCCAATCTTTTTTAGATGGACCATCAACGGTAAGTTGAGTAGCAGTTACTGAGTGGACTGTTGTCATAAGTCCTTCGCTAAGCCCAAAATTATCATTAATTACTTTTACTAATGGTGCTAAACAATTTGTAGTACAAGAAGCATTAGACACTACTAGCATATCTTTTTTGTATTCATTTTGATTTACACCCATGACAAACATTGGCATATTCTTCCCAGGAGCACTTACTATAACCTTTTTTGCTCCTGCATCTATGTGTTTTACAGCATCTTCATATTTTGTAAATTTACCTGTTGCCTCTATTACGACATCAACATTATGTTTTTCCCATGGGATAAGACTAGGCTCTTTCTCTCCATAAAAGGTTATTGCCTTGCCGTCAACAACAAGATTGCCATTTTTTATTTCACACTGCCCATCAAATTTCCCGTGTATTGTGTCATGAGTAAACATATACTTACTATATTCAAGATCTATAAAAGGATCATTTACTGCAACAACCTCAACATCCTTTCTCTTTGCACAAACACGCAAAACAAGTCTGCCTATCCTACCAAATCCATTGATTGCAATTCTAACTTTTTTATTCATATTCTCCTCCCCATTTTATCCATTATTTACATTTTCTACTTTAATATTCTTTATTTCGTCCATTTCATTATCTATCTCAACAGCATATTCATATTCTTTTTTACCTACAACATTATTAAACATTGTAACAATACTTATTATTACAATAATAGACAGGCATATTACGTCTAGACAAAAAAGTAACAACCCTACCGTTATATTTACAGTTGCAAATATGCACACAACAGTAGTTACCACACTTGCAACGATTAACGATGCAAGCCCTATAAGAAAATTATTCAAATTTGATTTTTTATCTTTATCCGCTTTAACAAATTCTCCCACAACATCTACCGTACCTTGATCTACACCTTTCCATCTATCAACACGGCTATTGTAACTTAAACTGGAAGAATTTAATATAACGGAAGAAATCTCATCACTAAAATAAATAACCGATGTATCTCCATCATATAGTTTTACACCTAAGAAAATTTTCAATATTTTTTGCCAAATATTGAAAAAAAAGGATTTTATCGGACTAAGTTTACGTGAACATGTGCAAATATCTTTATGCGAGGTTATGAAAGAGTTCAACTCGCTAATTTGTATAGGTTTTCTCATTATTAACAGAGACCCACTTATTATATATTTTTGAAGTGAGTTGATAATTTCCTCTCTGTGAGAGTCGTCCTTGTACTCAATATAATCAATATTATCACCACTAATCATTTCGATATTGCTTTTTTGTGAACTTATCACTCCCACAAAAACATTTACATCTTGGGCATTTACCAAACTTTGCAATATCTTCTGATATCTTTTACTATTATCTACAATAGGCACTATAACATTTAGCATATTCACCTCAATATTTTTTTACTCGTCTTGCATGCCTACCACCTTCGAAGTCGGTTGTTAAAAATACCTTAACTATCTTTATTGCTTTCTTTGCAGATGTATATCTTCCAGACAAACAAAGTACATTTGCATCATTATGACGTCTTGCAAGAGAAGCAAAATTTTCATTCATACAAAGAGCCGCTCTTATTTTAGGATTCCTATTTGCAACTATACTCATGCCTATACCTGTTCCACAGATATAAATGCCGACATTTTTCGGATCTTCACATACTTTTGCATTTGCTGCCTTAGCAAAATCAGGGTAATCATCTGGCTGTTCTCTTGAATAACACCCAACATCAATTACAATAATATTTTCTTTATTAAAAAACTTCTTAATCTCCTCTTTGAGCAAAAATCCTGCATGGTCGCTTGCTAATATAATCATAATCTATCTCCATATTTGTAATTTTTCTATCAAAATGTTTATTCCTTGTAGCAATAGTTTTGCTGTTGTTCTGTAATAATCTATATCTTGGCCGTAAGGGTCATCAATATCATTGCCGAGCAAGTCTTTAAAAGAAAGTACTTTTTTTGAGGGAATAAAGTTCTTTTGCTGATTTGTCATGGCAATATATAAAGTATTTTTATCTATTTTACCAAGTTTAACCGACTTTCTATTTGAAGAGAGAACTTTAAGTTCTTTAAGCACCATTTTTGCATTTTTATTTATGTTTTCACCTTTGGCACTTATTCCCCTCGAAATAACTTTAATACCATCAATCTTTCTATCTTTTAATATTTTTTTCATTAGCCTTTCTGCCATTATAGAACGACAAGTATTACCAGTACATACAAAACAAATCTTTATCATGTCCCTGTCCAATCTTTATCAAATTATCTATAAACCAAAAGGTAAACATTTCATTTTGCTTATATCTTAATTTGAAATTTATCAAAGTTTAATCTGACCTTTGATATAATTATTCTACCATATCAAAACAAAAAAACAAAACAAATTTGCTTTATTTTTTGTTTTGTTTTTCAATCATTATTTTTTTTGAATGGTATAGTTTATCAAGACTATATTTTTCTCGTGCTGAGGGAACGAAACAATGCAAAACAATATCGCCAAAATCAAATACTATCCATTCTCCTTTATGATATCCCTCTGGGAATATATCAAGATCCATATCTTCCATTAGAGTTTGTGCGAATTTTTTATTATTGAGGATATTTGTGTTTGTAAAAACAAATATATATTGTTTGTTATCGTCAATATTAGACAAATACAACGATATATCTTTGCACTTCTTTTCAACAAGATAATTATATAAATTTTCTATTCTTTCTTCCATTTCGGATAAACCCTCGCAAAATAACTTATAGTAATATTATAATAAAAATAAATTGATTAGTCAAATTATTTTCAATAATAAACGCTAAAATAATATGTTTATTTTTTTCTGGCTTGTCTATAATTTTATTATGAAAAAATTCCTATTTGTTTTACAAGTATTTATAAAATGCTTTTTGATTTTTTTGATATTATTTATATGGCTGAGGTATTTGTTTAATTCGCTGTGGTTATCTCTATTGATTGCATTCGCTGTTACCTTATTTATAGAATTAATAAGTATTTTCATAAAAAAGAAAAAAGGCGATAAAACAAATTTAAAGATAAAAGAAAAAGAAGAAGCGGAGATGATGTTTTTTTCGTTATCAAACGACACAGACTATATGGAATTTTTCTCTAAACTTGTAAAAAGTAGACATTCTAGCACTTTAAAGTACAAAAGGTATATTTATATAACACATCAAGATAACACCCATGTAGTTTTATATCCACATCTAAAATTTCAAACGCTTAATATTGATGACCTAGTAAGTATTATAGGCTCAATTAAAAAAAATATTGATAGGCTTGTTATAGTTTGTAATGATTACAACAAAGATATATTAAATTACACTTACAATTATGATTTTGAAATTGTATTATTAGATAAGTACCAAACATATCAAAACCTATATAAAGAATATGATTTTTATCCTGCAATAACAATAAACAAAAAAGCCTCAAAACAGACTTTTAAAGATTTTTTGTCTATGACATTTAATAAAAATAAAGCAAAAGGTTATCTTATTTCAGCATTGGCTCTTTTTGTTGCTAGTTTTATTGTTAGATATAACTTATACTACAACATATTTGCCACAATACTACTAATTTTTGCACTTTTTTCTTTCGTAAATACATCATTTAATAAAAGATTACCAAGAGAAATCATATAAGTTTTCTTTGCGTATATTTTTTAGTATTTTATATCATTATCATCCATTTCCGTACACTAATGCTATATCACAACAACCTGCATATCAACTAAATTCAATTTATTATTTTATAAAAAACATGGAAATCCATTTCCACATTTTAAAGAATTCTAATATTAAATCCTTATAACAATTCAATATGTTTAAAATCTTTCTTTGAAGATTTACGATAAATAATAACCATTCCACCTATTACCTGTACAGGTTCAGCGTTGAGATTACTGCATATATTCGACATAACTTCCTTCGCTGTAAAACTAGAATTTTTTAGCACTTTTATTTTTATAAGCTCTCTCGCTTCCAAAAGGTTTGAAATTGCTTGATAGGAATTTTCACCCAATCCCTCTTTACCTATTTGCATAACAGGTTCTAGTGCATTACCAAGTCCTCTAAGATATGCTCTTTGTTTAGTTGTTATCATTTTTAACCTCTCTTTTTTATAAAATATCGATATTTTTTATCTTTATCTTAAATTTGTTATAAACTTTAATTTTAAATTCATTTAAATTGATAATGTAGAAATTTAAAGCAATTTTCATGACGAATTCCACATTAAACACCACCATTTAAATAAATATTTACTCTTGTCAACCTACCTCATCAATAAGATAAAATCTATTTTCGAAAGTAAACTTGTTTGCAAGAATGAATCTGATAATATTTATACTTTATGATGAGTGTGTGAATTGCACAAAATCGTTAGAATTTGATAAAATTTTACACAGGCAAAATTTTATCATCACAAAGTAAATTTATTCAAAATAGTAATCTACATGGCAACTCTATTCAGTATACTCAAATGTTATATCTTTAATTTTTACTATTCCACCATTTTTTAAGCCCTTTTCTTTTAGTAATGCAATTATACCCATTTCTTGTAATCTATTTTGGAAATAGGCAAATGACCTAGTATCAGATAGCACTACACCTCTTATAAAGTTATCTATTTTTCCTCCACTTACAACAAAAGCCCCTTCATCATCTCTTGTAATTTTTATAGACGAATAATCTCTATTGTCAAAATCATAATCTTCAACCTTTAAAGGTGGTTTCTTAGGAAGTTTGCTTAATTGTTCAAGTGTGGCGAGTTTTAACTGTTCAATACCCTGAAAGGTAGCACCAGAAATACATAAAAACTTATCACCAACCTCTTTTTTGAACTTATCAAGTCTAGCCTTTAAAACAGCATCATCAACTAAATCAATTTTAGTAAATACAATGATTTGCGGAGTTTTTGCTAGTTGTTCATTATACTTTTGCAATTCATCATTTATAGTAAAATAATCTGAAATAAAATCTCTTCCATCACTTTGAGAAATATCAACAAGATGTAAAATTAATCTTACCCTTTCAACATGTTTTAAAAAATAGTGTCCAAGTCCAAGCCCCTCGCTCGCCCCCTCTATAAGTCCAGGAATATCAGCAACAACGAAAGTTTGCCCTTTTACCTCGCATACCCCAAGATTTGGATAAAGTGTGGTAAAAGGATAATTTGCAACCTTAGGATTTGCATTTGATATACACGACAAAAGTGTTGACTTTCCAGCATTTGGAAACCCTACGAGTCCTACATCTGCTATCGTTTTAAGTTCAAGTATAACCTCATGAGCAACTGTTAATTCGCCTGTTTGCGAAAAATGAGGTGCTTGTTTAATAGATGATTTATAATAAGCATTGCCATGACCACCTTTTCCACCTCTTAAAGCAATAAATTCCATATTATCTTCGTTTAAGTCAGCAATAATCTTATTTGTTTTAGCATCTATTATTACCGTGCCACAAGGTACTTTTATAATTGTATCCTTTCCATTAGCACCAGATTGAAGTTTTTTTGCTCCGTTCTCACCGTTTTCAGCAACGAATTTTTTATGAAACCTAAAATCATACAATGTGTTCATGGATTGAGTTGATTTAAAAATTATATTACCGCCTCTTCCGCCTTCGCCTCCATCTGGACCACCCTTTGCTGTCATAGCATTTCTTAAAAAAGAAGTAGAACCATTTCCACCATTACCTGCTTTTATGCTTATCTTAACTCTATCAAGAAACATACTCTACCTCCTTTACAATTTTTACACATAAATTTTCATAAAAATAGCAAATTGATCACTAACGACGCTTGTACTACATTTAATATTTGTTGCTATATCTTGTATTTTGTCTAACATATTACATAGTATATTTAGTGTTATTCATTGCATAATAAGTACACATATCAGTGAATAGACATTTCTCACATTGAGGCTTTATTGCTTTACAAATATACCTACCAAAATGAACTAATTGAAGATGTAATTTTCCCCACTTACTTTTATCAAACAATTTCATAAGCACAAGTTCACACTTGTAAGGATTGTCAGTCTTAACAAAACCTAGCCTATTTGAAACTCTTAAAACATGAGTATCAACCGCAATTGCATCCCCTTTAAAAGCCTCAGAATAAACCACATTTGCGGTTTTTCTTCCGACACCTGCAAGAGATTGCATTTTATCTAAATCTTGCGGAACTTGTCCATCAAACTTTTCTATTAAATCCTTACTCATAGAAAGTATATTCTTAGCCTTATTATGATAAAATCCGCACGAATGAATTTTCTCTTCAAGTTCACTTTGTGATAATGTCAACATCTTCTCTGGCGAATCATAGTCTTTAAATAGTTCTTTTGTAACGATATTCACCCTTTTATCAGTACATTGAGCAGACAAAATAACGGCTACAAGCAATTGGTATACTGATTTATATTCAAGTTCACATTCTGGCTCAGGTATTAATTCATCTAATTTTTTGTAAAATTCTTTTGTTTCCATTTTCCTCTACTTATCTTTATATTTTTTACTATGTTTACTTTTTACGAACCTAAAAGTCTAAGATTGCAATCTTCAAATTGTCTAATTGCCCGACTCTTTAAATAATTCAACAAAAACCTTTTGTATATACAACGAGCATTTTACAAATAGTCTAAATCAACACAAAAAGGAAATGATAGTTACTTGAATCTTACTACCAATTAATTTAACGGTTTCATTAATGGAAATAGTACTGTATCTCGTATATTTGGCAAATCAAATATAAATTGTAAAAATCTATCTATACCAAATCCAAGACCAGAAATAGGTGGCATACCATGTTCCATAGAAAGCAAGAAATCTTCGTCAACATCCATAGTTTCGTCATCACCTAGTGCTTTTTCTTCTAGTTGTTTTTCTAATAATTTTCTTTGCAAAATAGGATCTACAAGTTCTGAATAAGCCTTAACAAGTTCTGCACCCCCTGCTACAACTTGGAACATATCAGCAATTCGTTCATCTTTGTCATTTCGTCTTGCAAGTGGAACTAATACTGCTGGATAATTATATATAATGGTTGGATTGACTATGCCTGCCCTTATTTTTCTCTTATAAATATAATCAATAAGAGTTCTCACAGTCTTGCACTCTTCAAGTTCAGCATACGAGTAAAGTCCTTTTTCAACTACCTTTTGTTTGAATTTATCAATGTCTTCTTCTGCAAGGCAGTCAAAACCTAGGAGTTCATTCATTTTTTCTACATAATTTATTCTATCCCATTCACTTGCAAATTCTATTTCTTGTCCCTGATAAGATATTTTTGTAGTGCCAAGACATTCAAGTAACATCTTATTAACCATATTGTAGAAAAATTTAATATTATCTTCATAATTCCAATATGAAGCATACCACTCAACCTGAGTAAACTCTTGTAAATGCGAGGTATCCATGCCTTCATTTCTAAAATCTTTACCCATTTCAAACACTCGGTCAAAACCTGCACTTATACATTGTTTAAGCCATGTTTCAGTGGCAATACGCAAATTACACTCAATATCAAGAGCGTTATGATGAGTAAAAAATGGTTTTGCACTTGCACCAGAAACACTAGTCTGCAATACAGGTGTTTCAACTTCCAAAAAGCCATTATCTTCAAGATATCTTCTTATAAATGATTCAATTTTGCTTCTTGTTATAAATACTTGACGAGATTTTTCATTTGTTATAAGGTCAAGATATCTCTGTCTATAAATAGTTTCAGCGTCTGTAAGACCGTGAAATTTTTCTGGAAGAGACCTAAGAGTTTTTGAAAGTAATTTTACCTTTTCCGCCCTAACAGTTACCTCGCCTGTCTGAGTTAAGTACACCTCACCTTCAACTCCTACAAAATCGGCAATATCTATCATTTTTTTATAAAAATCATATGCCTGTTCATCTAGTTCATTTCGCCCAACTGAAACCTGTATTTTTGCATTTATATCTCTAATTTGAATAAACCCAAATTTACCCATAACACGTTTAAAGATAATTCTTCCTGCAATTTTTACATGCTGTCCAACCTTATCTCGTGCCTCAGCAATAGTACAAGTTCTTTCGAACTTTTCTTTATAAGCAATCTCTCCTACACCTCTTAAATCTTCAATCTTCTTTTTTCTAATATCAACTTCGCTTGACAAGTTTTGTTCTTGCATATATCCTCCTAAAAGTTTTTATTTTTCTTATCTATAAACTTATAGAAAGGTTAGCACAAAATTAAAAATATGTCAATTATTTATACTTATTTTTATAATAATGATAATTCTTAAATACCTTATTTAGATAATTTTCTGTCTCTTGGTATGGTATTTTATCCAACGTTTTGCCATCTTTTGAGTATTCTTTGTCAGAGAGCCAACTTTTAACATTACCCTGCCCTGCGTTGTATGCACAAAGTGCAAGTTCTTCATTGCCAAAATATTTTTCTAGATAACTTATATAATAAGTCCCTATCTCAATATTGTATTCTGCATCTAATAGATATTCCTCTTTATAATCTTTTCCTAGACTACTTGCCACCCATTTGGCTGTGCTTGGCATAATCTGCATAAGACCTATTGCACCTTTATTTGAAACAGCATCCTCTGCAAAATTACTTTCTGTATTGATTACAGAAGCAATCAAAGCACTTTCAACATTGTACTTCTCCGCATATAAAATTATCTGCTCACTATAAGCCATTGGATAAAGATATGCAAAAACGCAACCTACTGTATATACAAGAACAATAAGAATTAGTGAAAGACTTAAAAGTGAAAAAGACACTCTCATATAGTTATTTTATTTATCTTTTAAATAAAAATACACTTTTAGTAATATTAGATAAATTTAAAATGTTTTACAATCTCTCTACATGACGACTATTGCCTCTATTCTCTACTAAAAAGAAACCATAAAATGACCTAAACGGCTTTGCCCTTAAAAAATTTTTTGCTACTGGCAACATGTTACAGTCAAAACGAACAGAAATACCACAAGCCTGCCCAGCCTCTTTCGGCGTGTTGATTATATCAGCATAAAGCCCATTAGACCTAAACATGTTTGCAAGATATAGTGTTTCATTCCGAGATGTAAAAACAGCAATTATAAACCTCATTTATTCTCCTTAATGCACAAATTCCCTTATAAAACACTATATTGTAAATATAAAGGAAAGTTTACTATGATTTATTTAGATAATAGTGCTACCACACTTATAAAACCAAAAGAAATAATAAAAGCGGTCAATGACAGTTTGTTATACTATTCAGCAAACCCTGGTCGAAGTGGACATAAGGCAAGCGTAAAAACCGCTTTAAAGATAGAAGAAGTACGTGAAGTTATTGCAAGACACTTCAATGTTTCATCCGCTCAAAACATTGTTTTCACAACAAATTGCACACACGCCTTAAACATTGCCATACTTGGCTCTGCAAAACAAGGTGGACATATTGTATGCACAGAAAATGAACACAATTCTGTCCTTCGTCCTCTTGAACACCTCAAAAATCTAGGAATAATAGATTATACAATCGCCTATCAGTCAACTCCAACAGGTATAACAGTTGAGGATATAAAAAAATGTATTAATGAAAATACATATATGATTATTTGCAATCATATATCAAATGTCAATGGTAGCAGGGCTAATATTAAAAATATAGGGAAATTCTGTCAGGAAAATGGATATATATTTCTAGTTGACGGAGCACAAAGTTGCGGTCATGAAAAGATAGACATGCAAGAATTAGGAATTGATTATCTTGCAGTGGCAGGTCATAAAGGTTTTTATGCTCCTCAATCAATTGGTGTACTCGTAATGAATGATAAATACCGCCCTGAACCTATACTTTTCGGAGGTACGGGTACAAATTCATTAGAACTTGTCCAGCCCAAAACCTATCCAGAACGACTAGAAAGCGGAACAATATCCACTCCTTTAATTTTAGGGCTTGGAGCAGGAGTTAAATTTGTTGAAGAAAATTTTAATGATATTAATAATAAACTCGATGACCTTACGACGTATTTAAACTATGAACTAACTAAAATGGGCGTTACCTCTTATACACATCCTGAAAACTCTTATGGCGTAGTCTCTTTCAATATAGATGACATGCACTCAAATGAAGTGGCGGATATTTTAAATGAGAAATATGATATATGTGTAAGAAGTGGCTACCATTGTGCTCCAATCAAGCATAAAGCACTCGGCACTCTCGAACAAGGCACTGTCAGAGTTTCAATCTCATACTTTAACAATTTTTCAGAAATACAAAGACTTATTTATGCAATAAGACATATAAAGAAAGAACATGAAAAAGATTTTTCTAGAAAATAAGTCAACAAAAAAAAGACTATTATGTTTTTGTTATAGTTTCATAACATAATAGCCCTAATTTCCTAATAAATTTTAATCTTCTTTTTCAACTTTTTCTTTGTTTCCGTCTTTTACTTTTTCTTCTTTTGGCACGATACGTTTTAAATCAATTCTACCTTTGTCGTCAATCTTTATTACCTCAACCTCAACAATATCGCCTATTTTAACAACATCTTCAACTTTGGCAACTCTTTTATTTGAAAGTTTAGAAATATGAATCATCCCTTCTTTGTTTCCACCAAATTCAACAAAAGCACCAAAATTCATAATTCTAACTACCTTTGCATCATATACGTCGCCAACCTCAACGTCTTCAACGATGCCAAGTATAATCCTCTTTGCTTTTTCTGCCATTTCCATATCTTGTGTGGCTATAAATACTTGACCGTCATCATCTATATCTATTTTTACGCCTGTTTCATCAATAATCTTATTTATCATCTTTCCGCCACTGCCTATGACATCTTTAATTTTGTCAGGATCAATCGTGAAAGTTATTATCTTAGGTGCGTATTTAGAAAGTTCTGCCCTAGGTTCTTTTATCTCTGAAAGGAGTTTATTCATAATAAACATTCTCCCCTCTCTTGCTTGTTTCAAAGCAGTTGTAAGGATCTGTTTATCAATTCCCTTGATTTTAATATCCATTTGAATGGCGGTAACGCCTTTCTCTGTTCCAGTAACCTTGAAATCCATATCGCCCAGAAAATCTTCTAAGCCTTGGATATCTGATAATACTGCTACCTTACCACTTTCGTCATCTTTTATAAGTCCCATTGCAATTCCAGCAACTGGTCTTTTGATAGGCACACCACCATCCATAAGAGCCAAAGTTGAACCACAAACAGAAGCCATTGATGAAGAGCCATTTGATGAAAGAACTTCTGAAACAAGTCTAAGTGCATATGGGAATTCCTCTTCGGACGGAATAACAGGTTCAAGCGCCCTTTCTGCAAGTGCTCCATGTCCTATTTCTCGTCTGCCAGGACTTTTTATTCCTCTTGCTTCTCCTGTTGCATATGCAGGCATATTGTAGTGATGAACATATCTATTAAACTCTTCATCATCAAGCCCATCAAGTTTTTGCATATCTGAAACAGTACCAAGAGTTAATGTAGTAAGCACCTGTGTCTGACCTCTTGTAAATATAGCACTACCATGAGTTCTTGGAAGGACACCTGCCTCACACCAAATAGGTCTTATCTCTGTAAGTTTTCTTCCATCTGGTCTAATGCCTTGATTTAAAATCTTTGCTCTAACTTTTTCCTTTGTCATCTTATAAAGTACATCACCGATTGTTTTTTCGCTATCTGGGAATATTTCTGCAAAGTGCTCTTGTGTATCTTTGTCAACCGCATCCTGTCTTGCCTGTCTTTCTTGTCTATCAAAGGTATCAAGTGCGTAGTCAAGTTTTTCTCCTGCGTACTGTCTAACCGCATTATCTATCTCATCTGGAACAATACTATATACAAGACCTTGCGCTATTGGTTTTCCAATCTCCTCTTTGACTTTCTTTTGGAATTGAACAATTTTTTTAATCTCATCATGTGCATACATGATTGCATCTAGCATAGTCTCTTCTGGAATCTCTTTTGCTCCTGCCTCAACCATTAAAACGGCATCTTCTGTCCCTGAAACAGTTAAATGTATAAGCGATTCATCTCGTTGTTTGCTGTCAGGATTGATTATATACTTGCCGTCAACATACCCCACTTGTACTGAGCCCGTTGGCCCCATAAATGGTATGTCAGAAATTGTCAATGCAAAACTTGAACCTAGCATTGCAAGAGGTTCTGGTGCAACATCTGGATCAACAGATAACACTGTTGCAACAACACATACATCATGATAAAACCCTTTTGGAAATAGTGGCCTTAGTGGTCTATCTATAAGTCTTGATGTTAAAATAGCCTTATCGGATGGCTTTCCCTCTCTTTTCTTAAATCCACCTGGTATTTTACCAACTGAATACATTTTCTCTTCAAAGTCAACTTGAAGAGGGAAAAAGTCTATACCAGGTCTTGGCTCTTTTGACATAGTAACATTTACCATAACAACAGTCTCACCACATCTAACAAGGCAACTACCATTTGACTGTTCACAAAGTCGCCCTGTTTCAAAAGAAACCTTTCTATTTCCTATTTCAATCTCATAAATCTTTGCATCTTCTTTCATAAATACTCCTTATTTTCATGATAAAAAATAAGGGATGATAAATACATATCCCCCTTATAAACTATTTAACTTCTCTTATGCCAAGTTCTTTAATCAAGTTTCTATATGCTTCGATATCTCTTTCTTTAAGATAAAGCAAGAAGCCCTTTCTTTTACCTACCATTTGAAGCAATCCTCTTCGTGAATGATTGTCTTTTGGATTTGCTTTTAGGTGTTCATTTAAATGGTTGATTCTTGCAGTAAGAAGAGCAACTTGAACTTGAACAGAACCTGTATCATGTTCTGATTGCTTAAACTTAGCAATAATATCTTTCTTTTCTTCCATTGTTTCCTCCTATTTTTTATTTACTCCTCATACGAAGTCAGGTGTCAGAAGGTCTCATCTCGACTGCGTAGTTAGGATTATCGACATGTTTATTATAGCACAATAAAAATGAATTGTAAACTATTTTTTAATATTATTTAAAAAATTCTTTTTTCCTTTCTATTATTTCATCTATCCTTGCTATATAATCTTCTATGAATTTGGCATTTGGCAATCTATCAATGTGGTGTTCTATATTATAGACACGTTTACTTATAGCATTTGCACCTATTCCTATGATAGTATTTATCTCTTCCATACTATCTATATTAAATATGCACACATCTCCATCTCTAAAATAGCCTACATTTTCAAGCCCTCCAAGTTGTCGTTTCTGCCTATACATATAATACGGCTTATAACCGTTATTAGAAAGTGTTTCTTGTGCATAATCAATCATTTTTTCAATGTCCCTCTCGTCAAGTAAATCTTTCTTTTCGAAAAGGGAAGAGCCTTTTTTCAATGACAAAGTATGAACGGTAATATTATTTGGATAGAGTTCAATTGCTGTGTTGATCGTCCTTTTAAATATGCCAAGTTTCTCGCCTGGCAGTCCTGCTATAAAATCCATATTTACAACAAAATCACGAACAAGTGCCTTTTGGTAGGCAGAAAGAATTTCCTTGTTCTTTTGCTTTCTTCCTATTCTTTTGAGAGTTGCCTCGCAAAAGGTTTGAGGATTTATAGATATTCTCGTAACACCATGATTTTTTAATATGTCCAATTTTTCGTCTGTTATAGTATCCGCCCTACCACACTCTACTGTAAATTCACTAGCAAGAAAATTTATTTCATTTAGCAGTCTGTCAAGTTGAGATGCCGACAATACTGACGGAGTACCGCCACCTATATAGATTGACCTTACCACATAGGCTTTTTTGTTTATAATATCTTTAACCGCATTTATCTCTTTTATAACTGCATCAATATAACTTTCCACCTTATCTTTCACTCTATCAATTTCACTTGAAATGAAAGAACAGTATATACATCTTGTTGGACAAATTGGAATATTGATATATAAATCTATCAAGTTGTCATTTCTTATAATACACTTTTGATTTCGCATAATGCTGGCTACTAGTTCGGCTTTCTTTGACGATACAAAATATTCTCGCTCCAATATTTCAGCAACTAAGTAGTCCTTCATCTCACCATAGTCTATTAGGTCTCTTGCAAGTTTCGTAGGTCTTATTCCTGTAAGAGAACCCCATGGCAAAGTTTGATTTAACAACTTAGATAAAATACTATAAAGTTGATTTTTTACCATCCTCTTTCTTAACGATTTCTTATGGAGTGGTGAGATATGCTCTTCATAAGTATAGAAATAAGAATAACTCTGCTCTTGCCCGTTATAAATTACTTTAAAATCGTTTGTAATCTTGTTTTGCTCCTGCCTTTCTATATGTTCAACATTGACATCGCTTGCGTTATTAAACAACATAAGAAGGTCATTTAAATCTATTTCTAAATCACTACAATTTGTTTTTACCATCTCTCGCTCCTATATACTTCGGTAACATTTTTAAGATTTCTAATAGATTTAATAGCATTATTTAATTCTTCTTTGTTTTTAACCTCAATACGCAAAGTACATATAAAAGAGTCGCCTACATCTTTCGCATCAAAACCTTTTATGTTTATTTTAAGTGAAGTTATTAGATTTGTCAGTTTTACAAGATTGTTATCTGACCTTTCAGCAACCACCTTTATAATAGATGAGAATGTCGCACCCTCTTTTACCTGCCATTTCGCATCGATTAGGCGAACAGGCTCTAAATATTTTAAATTTGGGCAGTTTCTTCTATGAATAGTAACACCTCTACCTCGTGAGATATAACCTATTATATCGTCCCCTTCAATTGGGTTACAACATCCAGCAAACCTCACAAGCATTCCACTATCGCCATCTATAAGCACGCCATCCTTATTTCTCTTTAAATGAACTACATTTTCTATTTTTGGCAAAACTGCATTGTCATTATTATAAAGATTTATAAATCTGCTCGCCACCTGTCCTGCTGTCATAGAACCTGAGCCAATGGATGCACAAAGTTCATCAAGACTTTCCATATTGTATCTATTTAAAATATCTTTTACATATTTCTCGGTAAGCAACTGATTTGTTGTAAACCCTTTATCTTGGATGGCCTGAGCAAACATTGTCTTGCCAAGTTTAATATTATCCTCTTTAAGTTCACTCTTGAAAAATTGTTTTATCTTGCTTCTAGCACTATTGGTCTTAACGTATTTAAGCCAGTCTCTTGACGGCCCTTTTGAATGAGATGAGGTGAGAATTTCAACTATATCACCATTACATAGCAAAGTGGTTATTGGTTTAAGCGTACCATTTATTTTCGCACCAACACAACTATTACCTACATCACTGTGAATAGCATAGGCAAAGTCTATGGCTGTTGCTCCCTCTGGAAATTCTATAACTCTTCCCTTTGGCGTTTGCACAATTATCAAGCCGTCATATAAATCACTTTTGAGCGTCTCTATAAATTCGTCATTTGACATGTTTTTGGCATTTTCTATTGTTTGTCTAAACCATGTAAGTCTATTATCAAAATCAGACTTTTTGTCCTTCTTTTCTTTATAGAGCCAGTGAGCACATACACCACCAAACTCAGACTCAATATGCATCTTTTTGGTTCTTATTTGAACTTCTAGCGGATGTTGATTCTCTACAATTATTGTGGTATGAAGCGACTTATATCCATTTGGTTTTGGATTTGCTATATAATCTTTTACTCTTCCTGTCATAGGCTTATATATTGCGTGTATTCGTCCGAGTACCGCATAGCACTCTTCTACTGTATTTACTATTACTCTCATCGCAAGAATGTCATATATCTGATCAAGAGTAACACGCTTATTGTGAAGTTTATTAAATATTGAAGAAACATGCTTTATTCTGCTAACTATTTCTCCTTTGATTTTTAGGTCATCTAGTATGGACTGTATCTTTTGCTTAGTTATTTTTAATTGTTCCTCATTTTCCTCTCTTTTACTTTCAATTGTGTTTTTAAGCCTTGTATATTCAACAGGATGTTCTAGCCTTATGACGTTATCATACAAATTTTGCTTCAATTTGTCAAGACCAAGTCTTTCAGCAAGAGGCACATGAATATCCTCAACTTGCTTAACAAAACGCCACTGATTATCATCTAACGGAAGATTTAGTATGGATATATCATAATAAATTCCTCCTAATTTAATGATGACAACTCGCATATCATTACTCATTACAAGAAACATTCTTCTTATATCTTCAATTTCTTCGCTTAAAGTAAGTTGGTTTATGTCCTGAATTGTCTTAAAATCTTTGACCATATCTTTTTCTTCGCTATTTAGTTCTTTTTCAAGTTTTTCAGCCTCTTGTGGATAAACCTTGTATAGTTGATAAAACAAAAAAGCAATCAAAGAACTTGTATCAAGTCTTGTATCGATGATTAGGTCAGTTATTACATTTAATCTATCAAAATTCAAATCAAAGGTCAAAATTTTACTTACAATTTCTTGGTCTTTTTCACTAAGTTTGAAATTATTTTTTATTTTTTCCTTTAACTTATTAAGAGATGTTCCTTCTTGCATTTTCATTCTCTCCTTTAAAAGTGTTTTTAAGTAGCAACAAGTTATTGTATATTTTTGATTTATTTAAATCGCTTTTTATTGTTTTGTTTATCTTTATCCTTACTTGTTTGTCATTTTCAATTTCTATGATGCCTAATTCGTTAAATACAAGCAGTGCACTATAAAATGTGCTAAAAGATATATTCCCAGAAAAATCACACCTATCGTATAGGTCGAAGACATTATATACCTCTTTATTTGTTTTATTTGAAATTGCCTTATAAACAATAGCATATGTTCTTCTATCAAGGTCAATGCCTGCAAACTTTCGTGGATCACCAGCTTCTTCAACAGGCAGATATATTTCAGCATTAGTAACTTTATTAAGTGCTGAAATAAAGTTTTTATCTATCACAGGTGAAAGAAAAACAATCTTATTAAAATTCCTAGCCCATGATACACCTTTTGGAGATAAAAGCAAGGTATTATAACCTATCTCCCTATCTTCATATATTCCAAAATGATATATACTTTGCGTATTATAATTTTTTGTAAATTCAACATAGTCAAAACAGGAGTAAGTTACAAAACATGTACCAAATATGGATGTGGTTGTACCACCTACAAAAGATAACAACTGTTGTTTTGGATATAGTTTATATTTTGCATTACCATCTCCGCTAATTACAAGTTGATTGAGTTCGATTGAGTTAAGTTTTTTATAAGAATCTTCTAATATATAACTTCCTCCGTCAAACTCATCAACAATACCCTTATTAGAGCGAGGTTGAAATTCAAAGATAAATGACTTTTTCCTAGAAAACTTGATTTTTACTATATTTGGCATAAAATTGAAATAAGTGAGCGTAAAATTTCCTATCTTTATGTTAGCATGCTGAGGAAATTTCTTCATTGGCTGAATTTCAACATTTTGAGAGGTTATCCTAAACTTTGGTCTTGGATTGTCGCAACCATAAGGTTCAAGCCTTTCAAGTTCTTTTAGAAATTCTGGGGTTATTTCTTCCTCGGTTATGTCTTGGTCATAGTATTTTATCGGAATATATACCTCATCGTTTATTTTATTTAAAGCGAAGGAATTTATCTTGTTTGTAAAGAGTTCATAGTTGCTTCGTTTTAGAGTTAGTCCTGCCGCCATTGAATGTCCGCCAAAGGTTTCTAAAATATCTTTTAGAGAGGATAATAACTCATGAATATTTATGTCGTTGATACTTCTACCTGAACCGCACAGCAAATCGCCTTCTTGCGAGAATAAAAATGCTGGTCTATGGTATTTTTCTACAAGCCTTGAACAAACAATGCCTAGCACGCCCTTATCCCATGATTTTGAGGCGAGAACTATAACCCTTAGATTTCGCATATCTATCTTTTCTAATGCCCTTTCACAGTCCTCATATATCTTATTGCATATATCCTGTCTTTTAGTGTTGTGCTGTTTGATTTTTTCAATATCCTTTTTAATTTTTACAGGATCGGTTTCAAAATACAGTTTAAGTGAATCACCAGCATCCCCCATGCGTCCAGACGCATTTAGTTTTGGACCTATTTTAAATGATATATCGGTAGCATTTGGTTTCGTTATTGAAATATCAAATTCTTTAAACATCATTTTAAGACCAATGGGCAGATATTTTTCACATAGGCTAATCCCTAACGACACAATAGCCCTATTCTCATCAAGAAGAGGTACAATATCGACTATGGTAGCAATTGCAGTTTCTGGCAAAAATTGTCTTGCCTCCTTTTCACCTAAAAGTGCTTGTGCAAATTTGAAAGCAACGCCTGTACCACATAGTTCTCTAAACGGATAATCTTGGTCTGGCAATTTCGCATTAACAACTATTGTATCTGGAATAATTTCTGGTATTTCGTGATGATCTGTTACACAAATTTCAATACCCAAATTTTTTGCATACTCTACCTCGTTATAACAAGATATGCCACAATCGACTGTTATTATTAAATTTGGTGCATAAAGGCTGGCTATCTTATCAATAACCTGATTTGTAAGCCCATAACCATCCACATATCTATTAGGTAGATAATAATCGGCTTCTATGCCATATATCTTTAATGTTTTTATCATAATTGAGGTTGCACTAACCCCGTCCACATCATAATCGCCAAAGATAAGCACTTTATCCTTTAATTCCCTTGCAAGTTTCACTCTGTCAACAAGTTTCTTCATCCCTTTTAAAAGAAAAGGGTCATGTAGTTTTTTAGGGTTTAAAAATTCTTCTATATCCTCGCTTGTATTAAGTCCCCTTGATAATAATAGTTCACTCATTCTTTCAGATAAATTAAATTGTTCGGCAAAATGCTTAACTTTATCGGCATCTTTATTGAAAAACTTCTTAAATATCATTTTTCCTGCCTCTAAACTTTCTATGACTATATTATATTTTATTTAATAAAATTAAGCAAGCGATTTTATGGTTATTTTAAATTTGATACAAAAAAACAAGAGACAATATCTTTTGTTCTCTTGTTTTATATGATTATTTTTATAACTCTTGCATTCTATGTAACTATAAATTCATTATAACAATATTTTTTAGTTATTCGCCTTATATATAAGCCTATGACAATGTTCGCAAGTTAAGACGCTATCATCTTGTAATTTGGAGATGTTTGCATAAGGTAGTTCTATATGACAGCCACCACAAGAATTATTTATGAGTGGAACAACGACTGGGAAGATATTTTCTTTTCTTCTCTTTTGATATGCTTCCATAATTTTTGGTTCTATGCTCTTAGATAAATTTTTTAGTTTATCTTCTATCTCCTTTTTGTTTCTCTCAACCGCCTTTAAATCACTTTCATAATCTTCCTTGCTTTTACTAAATTGTTCTTTACTGCTATTAAAAGTCTTAATTGTCTTATTAAAATCAGCAAGCACAGCATTGACATTTTCTGCAAGAGAGGAAAGATTGCGTTCAAGAATTGACAGATTTTGAGCGAGTTTATCTTTTAGTGCAACAAGTTTATTAAGTTCTTCCTTACTTAATTTTTGTATATCTTTTGAAGAGAACTCCTCCATCTTATCTTGTTGAATTTTAAATTGTTTTTTTACCTTTTCAATTTCGCTAAATATATTTCCTGCTTTTTCTTCGAGTTTTAACGACCTATCCTGTGCCTCTCTCATCTTTTCGTGCATTTTATTTGCCAATTTCTTGTTTGAGTTATCTTTTATTTGGCGTTCTATTTTTACAAGGTCGCTATCCAATTTTTGATACTCTAATATTTTATTTAAATTCATAATCTCTCCTTTTAGTTTATAAAATCAAGCAATTTTTTGCTTCTATTTGGATGTTTTAATTTTCTTAATGCCTTTGCTTCAATCTGACGAATACGCTCTCTTGTTACACTGAACTCTTTGCCAACTTCTTCAAGAGTTTTAGCCTTACCATCAATAAGACCATATCTCTCACGAATAACTTGTTGTTCACGAGGAGTAAGTGTTTCAATAACTGCAAGGAGTTGTTCATGCAGTAATTTTTGAGAAGCAACTTCCATAGGGCTCTTTGCACTTTCATCCTCAATGAAATCACTCATTTTACTATCTTCTTCCTCTCCGATAGGAGTTTCAAGAGATACAGGGTCAAGAGCGCTCTTTTGAATTTCAACAACCTTATTTTCACTTATTCCCATTGCCTCAGCAATTTCTTCAAGGGTAGGGTCTCTTGACAATTTTTGAGTAAGTTGCCTTACAGTTCGTCCATATCTGTTGATAGTCTCTACCATGTGGACAGGAAGTCTTATTGTCCTTGATTGGTCAGCGATTGCTCTTGTAATAGCCTGTTTTATCCACCAAGTAGCGTAGGTTGAAAATCTAAATCCCTTAGTATAATCGAATTTTTCAACTGCTCTTAAAAGTCCCATATTACCCTCTTGAATAAGGTCAAGAAATGAAAGGGAATTTGTACTTGCCCAACGTTTTGCTATGGAAACAACAAGTCTTAGGTTTGCCTGACAAAGTCTAGATTTTGCCTCTTCATCTCCTTCAAGAATACGCTTAGCAAGTTCTATTTCATCCTCAGGTGTCAATAGAGGTACTTTGCCTATATCTTTAAGATACATCTTGACAGGGTCGTCCCCTGACATAAAACCAGCCACACCTAAGTCAAACGATTCAGTATCGTCTGTATCGGTGTCAGTCTTTAAAATTCTTATTTTGTTATTTTCAAGTTTTTTGATAAATTTTTGAATTTCTTGTGCTGACAAGTCAAATTTTAACAACCTAAAATAGACGTCCTCTTCATTGATAGACCCCTTTTTAGTCGCTACATCAAAAATTCTTTTCATTTCCATTTCAAGTTTAACGTTATCTGACATAAAAATCCTCCAAATTTTTCTCTCGTATTTTCTTATCTACATCATAAATTTGTTGTGCTATAACTAAACGGTCTTCATCGCTTTCGCAATTTTTGTACTGCTCGTTAAGTTCAGACTTCTTCTGTTCTAGGCTAAGTTTTGCAAGTGAAAATACACATTCGTCGAAGTACCTTTCCCCTGTTTCTTTAAAATCTGCAAAGTTAAAATTTAAACAATCCTTTAATAAAGGCGATTCATCTACATCGAAATAGTCAAAATATGAGGATATGGGCAGATTTTCATATGCTTTATCAATAATTTGACTATATCGTGGCAACAACTTCTTATAATCTATGTTTTTATCCACAAAATCTTTTTTATATATAAGCGAACTTAATATATATTTTATAGCCTTAATATTGCCATTTTCTCTTGAAATTAAAACATTATCTGTTATTTTTTTATCACTTTTTACCGTGGTGCTAACACCCTTAATTTTGTCAAGGTCTCTCCTTAAAACATCGTTTGGTATTTTCGTCAAGGAGCGGACTCTATCAAGGTATGGCTCTTCCTCGCTATCTGAGTCTAATTTTGCTATATGCTTTAACGCACTCATAGCAAATTTACCCTTTTCATCAGGCTTATTTAGGTCATATTTTTTTAGTTCATAATTAATCAAATAATCAGTTATAGGTAAGGCATTGTTTATTAGGCTTTCAAGATACTGCTTTCCATACTCTTTTAAAATTTCATCTGGGTCATGTCCATCTGGCAAAGATACTATTGTTACATCAAAACCTTCATCTCTTAGTATATCAATACTTCTTAATGTCGCTTTGACTCCCGCCTCGTCGCCATCAAAACATAAAACAATTTTGTTTGACAATTTTTTAAGTTCGTGAGCATTTTCCTTTGTCAGAGCCGTTCCCATACATGCAACAGTAGACTTAAACCCTGCTCTGTGCATTGCTATAACATCAATCTGTCCTTCAACTATAATTATCTTATCAAGTCCACCCTGCTGTTTTAGCGCCTTAACAAGATTTATTGCAAAGACAACTCGTCCTTTTTGGAAAACCATAGTCTCAGCAGTATTTTTATATTTAGCAAAATCTGACTTGCCTAGCACTCTGGCACTAAAACCTATACATTCATTGAAAGAGTTAAATATCGGAAATACCAAACGCTCAGCCATAACATCGTAATATTTATCATTTTTACATTGAGCGACACCAGCGTCAACCATTTCCTTATATGTAAAGCCTTGACTTTTAAGATATTCTATTATTTCTGTCCAATTGATTGAATATCCCATTTTAAAATCTTCAAGTTCCTTTCGTGTAAAGTTTCGCAGTTTTATGTAATCTTGTGCAGTCTTAGCAACAGGAAGATAAAGATTTTGCTGATAATGTTTATAAGCATTATCAAGCAGTTTTAATGTTCTCTCTTTTGCTTTCTTTTTCTCGATAATTTCCTTTTCGCCTGTGAATTCTGGAATTTCCATACCTGCATTTTTGGCGAGTATTTTTACCGCATCCGCAAAGTCGCAAGATTCATATTTCATAACAAAAGAGATTACATCTCCTGACTCCTTACAGCCAAAGCAATAATAAAAGCCGTCATCCTCGCTAACAGTAAAAGAAGGTGTCTTTTCATTATGGAAAGGACAACAAGCCCAATAACGACTACCTTTCTTTTCGAGATGAACATACCTACCAATAACAGATACAATATTGTTTTTTTGTTTCAACTGATAAAGCCAATCAGCAGAATAACCCCTATTTTGCAATACAATAAACTCCTAAATTTTGTCGTACAATTTTATTATACTACAAACTTTTTAAATTTCCTTGCAATTTTTTAAATTTTATTTATTTTTTTATAACTTTTATATTAATTTGTTTCAAATTTCAAATATTTCTGTCCAATCAACATCGACAATTGTCTGATTTTCGTAGTCTTTTAACTTTTTATCTATACTATCTAGCCTATCTCCATAGCGTTTTCCAGCCACAATTATAGGAAGCATACTAGCCAAACCAACTATACAATATGCAGTGCAAGACATAGAAATATCATAATTATTTTGATATTGAAAATTTAGTGGACTATTTGAATTTTTTAAGATAGCAAGAGCGTTTTCGTCTGAGTAAATATCTTCTAATTTTTGTTGTCTTTCATCATCATACATATCGCTTGAATTTAACTCCTGCTCCTGCGACTTAACTTCTTCCAAATATTCCTGAGATTCTTTAAATTCGCTTATGTTTTTATTTGCATTAGACATATAAACAGCAGAAGTTATTAGCGTTGCAACAGAAAAAACACCAGCGAAAGCCATTAAACCAATCACAATCCTATATGCTTTTAAGTTTTTCTGTTTCAATTTTAAAAGAGCGTTTACATTATTTCCACATAAAAGTAAATTTATATAATCTCTTCTTTTCATAATAGTCAACCTTTATTTCAAACTTAATCTTGCAAAAATTATATCATACAAGTTAAATTATGTCAATATAAATTATGTCATTAAAAGTTGTGAAACTATTAATCTAAAAAACAAAACATACTTAAAATATTTATAAAAATATGCAATCTCAAATTCAACAATAGACAATCTTAAATATTATATTTTAATCAAATTAGACTTCCTTGCAAGTATACGTTTGGAATTTCTCCTATTATTATATTTTCACATAATAGTACTTCAAGTTCGGTTTGAAAATTTTGTGTTGTGCCAGGCATTACTAAACCTATATTGGAATTTACAATAAAGTAAAGTCTATGCAAAGTTTGATTAATTCCTGCACTATTGAAATTTGAGGACACTTTGGTAGATATTGTACCAATAGGAACAAGATTTATTGAAACATTAGGGCCTATTCCAAATAGAAAAGGTATACCAGAAAATGTACCAAGAGCAATATCAATGCCTTCATCTGCAAGTGTATCAAACTCCTGTTGAACTCTCTGTGTTATCTCTCGAATTATTATATTTACCTTGACTGTATCTACCTCGATTAATTCCACTTTATTCTCAGAGGAATAGGTAATTGAAACAAGGTCGTTATAAGAAAAACTTCCCTCTTCCATAACGTCGCCAACAACAGTACTAATTGTACTTGTTGCAACAGAGCGTACCTTTTCTTGACTCAAACCTACAATTATAGGACAAATAACTTTAAAATAATAGACAAAACATAGAATTATAAGGACAAGCAAAAACAACAAAAATATCCTAAACTTAGTCTTTGCTGACATCTTTTTTTTCTTCTTTTTTGTCGCAACATAGTCAATCATATAGTATTTATATGACAACATCACTAAAAATTTGACATTTTTGTATATATTTTGCATTTTTAAAAATTAAGCATATATTGTATAAGGTCTGATAGACAAAATACTATATATACTATTATGCAAGATATAACACCGCAAAACTTAATTTTTGGTTTTTGACTTAAAAATAAGACTAAATATAAAGGCAAAGAATATTGCAGCGGCTATCCCTCCTGCTGTCGCCTCAAGTCCTCCTGTAAACGCTCCTAATAAACCTTTTGACTTAACTGCCGATATTGCTCCTTTTGCAAGCGACGCACCAAAGCCAATAATTGGCACATTTATACCCGCCCTCGCAAACTCTGATATTGGATCAAAGATGCCAAATGCTTGAAGAAGAACTCCAATTAAAACAAACGTTACTAAAATTCTTGCAGAAGTAATATTTGTATAAATAATAAGAACTTGTCCTAGCATACAGACCAGCCCCCCTATTAAAAATACCCATAGATAATACATATAACCTCCTATATTGTTGCCTTTATATCGCTATTTTTTATTTTGTCATCTGAATAAAGATATCTCTATAAAGATATCTCTATTTATTAAATAAGATGTTTTCCAATTTTACTTTTCTAAGTATGCAATGATAAACTTAGTTCTTGTTTTTTAGATTGTTCTTACAACTTAATTATTGATATGTCCTTGATTTTTCTGACTTATTGATGTCCTTTCGCTTTTCTTTGATGGTGTATTTTTTACATTCCTATTTGAAGTTGTTGAAATTTTCACATCCTTCACACTTTCATCACATTCGAGAACAATAGCATGACAAACACCTGGAATAGTTTCCCCCTGTTGTGAGGCTGTGGTAGACATAAGTGCTCCTGTCGGCATAAAAAGTACCTTTTTATACTCACCTGTTCTAAGTTTTTTGATTATATATGAATTTAACACCGTTGCGCTACATCCACAACCACTTCCACCAGACAAGGTGTTTTGATTTCTTGTATAATACATTTGTCCACAATCATTATAATTTAAACCTAGTTTGATACCCTGGTCTTCCATTAAGTCAATCAATATTTCACTACCGAGTTTCCCTAAGTCTCCTGTTACTATCAAATCGTAATCGTCTGGCGTTGTCTTTGTATCCCTAAAATGTGCGAGCATGGTATCCATAGCCGCAGGAGCCATTGCCGCACCCATATCATTTACGTCGTTTATCCCAAAATCAACAACCTTTCCAAACGTAGCCATTGTTAATCGTGGGCCTTTGCCCTTGCTTGAAATAACACATGCTCCTGCCCCTGTAACTGTCCACTGTGATGTAGGTGGTCGCTGGTTGCCAAGTTCAAGAGGAAATCTAAATTGTCTTTCCGCTGTCGAAAAATGAGAGCCTGTGGAGCAAACTATTGTGTCAAACTCCTTTCCGTCTATGATAGAGCCTGCTATCGCCATGCTTTCCGCCATTGTCGAGCAGGCACCGAACAAGCCTAAAAACGCAAAATCAAAATCTCTGGCGGCATATGAAGATGATATAATTTGATTAAGTAAATCACCTGCAAGCAACAAATTAACATCGCTTGCCTTTATTTTTGCATCCTCAATCGCACCTACAATTGCTGTTTTAAGCATTTTCATTTCTGCTTTTTCATAAGACTTTTCTCCAAAACTATCATCTTTCATGACATAATTAAAATATTGTCCAAAATTACCTTTTCCTTCCTTTGGACCTACTATTGAATAACTGCCAATTATAACAGGCTTGTTTTTAAAAATCACAGTTTGATTTGTGTACATAATTAACACCTTCTAAATTTAAAACTTGTTTTCAATTGTTTTACTTTTCCTTTAAATAAAGAGATATATAACTCCTATTATAAAACTTGCTACCACTCCACTTACTATAACAGGTCCTGCAATTGTAAACATTTTGACACATATTCCATAAATAATACCTTCATGTTTAAATTCAACAGCAGGTGATGTTATCGAATTTGAAAATCCTGTAATAGGAACGATAGAACCTCCGCCAGCAAATTTCCCAATTTTATCGTATACCCCTATGCCTGTCAAAAAGGAGGCTATAAAAATCAAAACAATTAATGTATACGCCCAAGCACTTTGCTCTGCCATATTAGGAAACCACAGCAAGATTAAATCATTGATACCCTGTCCTATACAGCATATAATACCACCTACTAAAAAAGAATTAAACAAACTAGGCCACGGCTTAGTCTTAGGAATTTTTGCTTGTACGTAACGATTATAAGCCTGATTTCTTTTTTTTGCTTCCATATGCTTATCCATATTTTACCTCTAAAATTTTATTGACATATAAATGTGCAATTATACATAACTTGATAATTTCTGAATAAAACAGCTTATTTTACACAAACTAATGATGACCAAGGAGGAAACATGAAAAAAATTATATTATCTTCGTTACTACTTTTACCATTAGCAGTTGCTGGTTGTTCATCAAACACAGACGCAACTATTAAGGACTTAAATTCTCAATTAGACGAAGTTCAGGAAGCTGTATCAACAGATAGCGCTACACTTGACCAGAACTCAAATGCAGAACTTTCTGATAAAGCAAACTTTTTAAGAGACAGAGCATATAGCAATCAACTTGAAGAACAATATCTAAAAAATCAAATTTTAGCAATGTCAAGTTATTTAAAAACCAATCAAAGCACTAAATATAAATTAAGCCGTCAAGACATTCAAGCACTTAGAACTTTAACATCTGATATGAAAACATACGCTAAATATCTTGATGAAACAGAAAAAGATTTAAATGCTTACACAAAAAGAATAAAGAAAAACTCTGGTGATGACAACTCATCTTCCAGCAATTTTCAAGCCTTATATAACACTATGAATGCAAGAAAAACCTATCTAAACAATCTTTTAAGTACAATGAATGAAATTTCAAGTATTTTAAGGTCGAATAAAATAATCAAAGATTACCAAAATTACACAATTGACGGAGAAAACGCCCAAAATAATTACTATTATAATTATTATAATCAATATAGTAATCAAAATAACAATTCTCGAATTGACGACAATCAAAATTATGATAGGAATTTATCTAAACAATACAACAACCTTAATCAAAGAGAATATCAAAATTCACAAACTACCAATGAGCAAAACTACTCTACTGTAAATAATTCCACAAAATCAAACAACAAAAAAGGTATCAGTAAAAACATAGACACCTATCAAAACACTAATAATAATCAAAACAACAACTTAAACAATACACCTCAAAACAATTATTACCAAAATGATTACCGATTTAGAAATAATCCATATTATAACCCTTATTATAACAATAATTATAATAATTACTATAACGGTTACAATGGGTATGGATACAATAATGGAGTTTACAGAAATAATCAGTTTAATCCTGGCAGAAATACTGACACCTATTACCCTTTAAATAGAAACATTGACACGTACAGATATAATCCTAACTTTAATAACACAATACCAACTAGCACCAACAAAAACGATTCAATCAAGACAAGAGAAATAAACGAAAAAACTCAACAAGAGAATACAAAATCAAATGAAAGAATTAAGCACAAGATAAACAAAAATACCGACAAAAATACTACGATAGAGCGTAAAATTGCAGATCCAAATAACATCAATACAAAAAATAAAGATAAAATCAATAAAAACAATGTTCAATCAAGAGAAGATACTACTAATTCAACAACAAAACCTAACACCGCAAATAATAATTTAAGCAATACTCAAAAAATAAATAATAACAAAGCATTAAAATATAATATCGAAAATAAAGAAACAAAAAAATTAAAGAAACAAAATACAAACGTACCTAAAATAATACGTGAAGAGAAAGATATAAAAAACAACTCCAATTTATCAGCAAGTCAAAATTTTGACAATACATACAAACAAAAAATAAAAGATAAAGTAGGAGTTATGCAAGAGTCCTTATCATAATACAGGGCTCTTTTTTTTGCTGTATGTAGTATTATGTATTACAGAATACTGTGTACATATTGTATTACGATGATAATTTCTTTTTTAGATTATCTAATATCTTATTTTCGAGGCGAGAGACTTGAACCTGAGATATATGAAGAACCTTGGCAATCTCACTTTGGGTTTTATCATAGTAATATCTAAGCAAAATTATCTTACGGTCTCTTTCATCTAATTTCTTTACTACCTCTTTTAGCGCTATATCGTTAATCATTTTCTCATTTACATCTTCATCTGGTTCAATTCTATCGAGCAAACTTGCAGATTCTGGATCGTCATCAAGTGGAGAAAATATTGACAATGGCATTTTGGCTGAATCCATAGCCATGATTATTTCTTGTTCTTCAACTTTAAAATGTTTTGCAAGTTCCTCTATACTTGGTTTTCTTTGAGATTTTTCAATAAATAACTCAACATATTTATTGATTTGTAGATTTAATGACTTTAATGCTCGTGAAACCTTAATAGCACCATCATCCCTCATGTAGCGTTTGACTTCACCTATTACCATAGGTACTACATATGTAGAAAATTTTACTCCAAAGTCTGCGTTAAAATTTTTTATTGCTTTCAAAAAGCCTATGCAACCTATTTGAAATAAGTCATCATAATCAACTCCTTTATCCTTAAATCGCTTTATAACGCTTTTTATTAATGGAGAATTTTCATTTATTAATGTAGTTTTAGCCTCTTGATTTCCCTCTTGTGCCTCTTTAACAAGTTTTAACACTTCATCATTGTCAAGAAGCATCACTCACCTGCACTGCACTCTGATTTATTTGCTTGTACATTGTTACTATCAAACCTTTATCTCCATTGTGCTCAACATCTACTCTATCCATAAAACTTTCCATTACTGCAAAACCCATACCACTCCTCTCATCGCTTGGTTTTGTAGTGTAAAACGGCTCTCTTGCCTTGGCTATATCCTTTATTCCTATACCTTGGTCTTTTACTATAATTTTAATAGTGTCGCCATAAAGTTCACACCGCATAGTTATTGTTCCATTGTGTTTTGGATAGGCATGCACTACACAATTTGTTACTGCTTCTGAAACTGCCGTTTTTATATCGCCTATTTCATCTATCGAAGGATTTAATTGTACACAAAAACCAGCCACACATAATCTTGCAAAACTTTCATTTTCGGATACCGCTTTAAACGTTACTTCCATAAAATTTATATTATTCATATTATCTCCTTAAACTATTTTGGGCATAATCTCATATAACCCTGTCATTTTAAATATTTTTTCAGCATGTTTAGATGGATTGCAGATAAATATAGGTATATTTCTGCTTTTCATCCTTTTATATCTCCCTATCAAAACGCCTATACCTGTACTATCCATAAATTGCAACTCAGATAAATCAATTATTATTTGGCTAAATCCACTTTGTGAAAAAAGTTTATCGAGGGTAAGCCTTGTATGAGTGGCAGAATGTTCATCTAACTCGCCACATAGAAGTACATAGAGCGTTTTATTGTACACCTTGCTTTTAACGTGCATTTTATCCCTCCTTTACTCCTCCATTTTAACATATATAAAAATGCAAAATTTAAACTCATTTGACGAAAAAGCACCTATTTAGGCGGGTTTTCTTTTAGAAATTTGTTTGCATGCTATTAATAGTAATTTACAACATAACAGTTTAAGTCGAACTTACTTGCAAGGATAAAGAATGACGATTTCAGAATCTTGATAGCATAGACTACGTGATATAAATTTTATTATTTTTAGTCAACATGACTAATAAAATTGAACTTGCTTTGAGTTTATCATTTCTATATTTTTATTGTTCAAATGATACATAAACCTAAAATTTTGCAGTTTATGATATGCGACTTATACAATTTTGACGCACAGACTTAGATATTCATATAATAAAAATGTCAAGTTCTTTTAAAAAATCGTCTTTTATGAATTGATATAATAAAAAATTAAAATTTTATAAAAAATTTTGAAATTTTCCTTGACATATGTTTTATTTTATATTAAAATATCTTTGCAAACTTGCTCAGCGGGGTGTAGCGCAGTTGGTAGCGCGCGTGGTTTGGGACCATGAGGTCGGGAGTTCGAGCCTCTCCACCCCGACCACTCATCATTTTTGATTAGTTAAAAATATGAGGTACAAGTTTGTTCAAAATTGGGCCTTTAGCTCAGTTGGTTAGAGCAACCGGCTCATAACCGGTCGGTCCGGGGTTCGAGTCCCTGAAGGCCCACCACTAAATAAGTATGGTGGTAAAAATCTTTCAGTATTAAAATGTTTGCACTCTCATAAATATAGAATTCTAAAAATACAAATATAGATTTCTAAAAATGTTATTAAAAGAGAGAAAACAATACTGAAAAATAGCCAACAATTGTGTTAAATTTCACTTTTGTGGCTCGGTAGTTCAGTTGGTTAGAACGCCAGCCTGTCACGCTGGAGGTCGTGGGTTCGAGCCCCATTCGAGTCGCCACATCCATTTAAAATGGATAAAATCATTAAGTTATATGATTAATAATATAATCCTATTAATCATATGCCCTGATAGCTCAGTCGGTAGAGCAAAGGACTGAAAATCCTTGTGTCGGTGGTTCGATTCCACCTTAGGGCACCACAGGTGAATGTGGAATGATCCACCCCCCACTTATTCATTCCACTTACTACACCTAAAAGGCATAAAAAAGTCTAAAATCCCGTTACGCTAAAAAGATTTTCAAGATTTAAAAGACTATTCACTTTGAATACATTTAGTTTTAACTTTCGCAAACGTAGTGATACAAACATCATGTTCATAATAGTTTTTAATGAAGAATAATTTAGACGATAGACTTTGAAATTTTCTATATTATGCTGGTGTGGCTCAATGGTAGAGCAGCTGACTTGTAATCAGCAGGTTGAAGGTTCGATTCCTTTCACCAGCTCCAAAACTCCACTATGGAGTTTTAATTTTAAATCAATATATAGTTGATTTTGTAAAAGAATTGAAAGTACACAATAAAAAATAGAATACTACTTATATATCATTTAAGTAAATGTTGTGCTTTTTGAAAACATGGGTAGGTTGCAGAGCGGCCAAATGCAACGGACTGTAAATCCGTCGACTTCGTCTTCGTTGGTTCGAATCCAACCCTGCCCACCATAAAAAAATAATAGTTATTATTTTATATATATTTTTTGAATTTGACGAACTTTTTTGACGAACTTTTTTCTCGAAATTTTATTTAATATTTACAAACTTAAATTATAGAATCATTGTATTTGATTTCTCTATTAACTCTATATTCTTATAAAACAGAAAGTCATTTAATTAAATGCTTTCTTTTTTTTGTTTCCCCCATATTTTGATTGACTAAATTTATTAAGATTGTTAAACTTAAAATGTCTTGACTTTTATTAAAAATTATTTAATCAATTTACAGAGGTTATAATGAACATTTACAAAGATTTCAAAAATTTAAGGTTAAAGCCTAATCACGAGGTATCACAATGGTAATATGTGTTCTTGATATTGATGAAATCATATTTTTTGCTAGCAGTAAGTTGAAAACTTCATTTATATATCCTTTATATCGTATTAAGTCTAACATTCTTCATACTATATATAGAATATTTGCAAAAGGGTCTAAATAAATTCCAAAATCCAATTTTAACTTTCTTTTATATAATTTAAATGAAATTTACAATTTGAAAAAATTTATTGCTATTTTGATAATTATTACGTCAAATAAATTTTTTTATTTGACAAATTTTAACAAAATATGTTATAATTCTTATAATAATATTTATAATAAGATAAATATTATTCTTTTCTCAAACTTCTATTATATTATTTTAATCAACAACAATTTTTATAAGTACCACCATTTATCTAAAATTATGAAAATTTAAAAATATAAAGTGAGGAAAAATGAAACTAGGTAGAAAAACTTTAAACTTTGCATATGTTACTTTATTTTTACTTACAATCACACTGTCTCTTGTTGTGATTGCTTTTTCTGCACTTAGCGCCTACTTTAATAACCAAACTCAAATCTACTACACTGCCGCCGATATTAATAATGGTCAAACTCTAAATCAAGCAATTAAAAGTAGTACAAGTTACCAAACCGAAGATAGCACTGTTACAAGAGTTGTTTTTGACTACTACACTACCAAAGAGGTTATAGAGGATGGAGAAGAAGAGATTTTAAATTGTACATATGTTGTCGATGGTGTAAATGTCATTGAAGGAGTTGTTGGCTCAACATTGCTTTGGGATACAACCAATGTGGAACTCTACCGAATCTCAAATACAGAAGGAACAACAGTCT
>CALWJU010000012.1 GCA_944381105.1 uncultured Clostridia bacterium
TCTATAACTTTTCTTGATTGTCCTTCCCTAAAATATAAACTACGTGATGTTAAAATTTAAGCAAGTTAAATTTTAATTTTGCTAAACGCAAAAACACAATAAATTGTGTTCATCACATAGTATGTAAAACCATCAGTCTCACTCTTGCAAGCAAGTTCGACTTCCGATAATATTAGATTTTTGAATTTAGCCTATCTTTCAAGGCCTTGCTTGTTTAAATTTTTATAGTATATTACCTATTTTCTTCTAACTTTTGCAGTATAAGTTCAACAGCCTCATTGATTGCACTTTCAAATAAAGGTCTATCTTCTTCTTTTATATTTGATAGGACGTAAGAGGCAAGGTCTAATCTCTCATCTCTACCAATTCCAACTCTCACCCTTTCAAATTGCTCACCTATATAATAGGTTATTGACCTCAGTCCGTTATGTGTTCCAGACTTCCCGTGTTCTCGATAACGAATCTTACCTTTTGGCAGGTCAATATCGTCAACCACAACTATTATCCTTCCATCCTTGAACTTTTTCTTTAATAGAGAGACAGCCTCTCCACTATTGTTCATATAGGTGGTAGGTTTGACAAGCATTATAGATTGTCCATTATAAAAGCCCTGACCTATTAGAGATTTATATTTCTCTTTATTAAAAGATATATTTAGTTTTTTAGCAAGAGCGTCAACCACCATGAAACCAATGTTATGAAAGGTGTTTTTATACTGCACTCCGATATTCCCAAGTCCTACAATAATATTTATCATAATTCCTGCCCAATTATTTTTGAAAAAGGCTCAATCTCTTTGTTCTCACTTATCTTACTATTTTCAACATAACTGCTCTTAATTTTTACGTTTGAGGAGATTATGCTGTTGTCAATTATATTCCCACTTTCAATAATCGCACCCTCTTCAATAATGCTTTGTCCTTTTATAATGTTATTTGGATAGATTACCACCCCTGCATCAATCTCAACATCGGCATCTATAAAGACTGTATTTTGCCCATAGATTATTACGCCATTTTTGATATGATAGGTAGAAATATTGTTATAAAGAATATTGCTTGCATAATTTATCTTTTTTGCACTGTCCATGATAAGCAAGCATTTGTCGTCAAGTTCGCTTGTGCCCTGTGCAATATTATAATTTTCTCGAAGAAATTCTGTTTTTACCAAAAATCCTCTTGAAAGTTTGATAAAGTTCATATTGCGGGAGGAAAAATATTGACAAAAATTGTTAAATGAGGCTTTGTCAAGTAGTGGTGTATCGCTATAAAAAACAGCGATTATTTTTTTATCTGTACTGATACCTCTCACTCTTGATATAATATCCTCACAATCTTCAATTATCTTTGTCTGGCAACCACTCCCAGCATTGAGTACCCAATCTATCATCTTCTTACCGCAAAGAGATAGATTTGGCATATCTTTTATAACCTCATCGTGATAGGCTTTTACAACAACAAAAAGCACTTCCTCTTTTATCCAATCATAACTTACCGCTTTTATAAGAGTTTTAGACAGAGGAGACTCTTCAATAGTATTCTCTTCAAGCAAATCAAAATCAAACTTTATTTGACCGCCCGCAATCATGACATCAATATCCTTATCTTCCATGATTTAAGTATAAATATTTTAAAAATTTTTGTCAAGAATAAAAGTAAAATTTTAAAAGCAAAAATTAACAAAAAATAATAAAATAAAATTAAAATTAAAAAAAATTAAAAATCATTTTTTTATTTTCCATTTATATGCTATTATTTCTATGTAAAAGTTAATTCAAGGGGTAAAATATGCAAAATAGCAAAAGCATGCAAAAAAGCAAAAAAATATTTTTTTATTTAATATCTATCCTTTTACTTTGTTTAGTAATAGTTCTTTTTATGCCATCTCCAACAATTTTTACTAAATCAAATCAAACCTTGAATAATGAGCAGTCCTCAACAATGCCTCTTACTGATACTCTATTTGGCGATTTTGATATTAGTATTATCTCACGTTCAGGAAGCAATATTATCCTTTCCGATCCTCAGCCATATGAGGACAGTCAGGCTTACTCTACCTATTGGGCAAATGCTCAGTCCTTTTCAATCTCATTTATTGCCGATAGCGACAATCCTCCCCCTTTAAACGATCAAGACCCTGAACACCCTAACACCTATGTTTTCTCTCTTCGTGTATATTATTCACAGTCATATTTAGAAGCCAACAACTTTGAAAATGTTCAATATTTAGAGTATGATAATATCTCAATTTCCGCCGACTATAACACCTTTGCAACACTTGAATATCAAATCAATATTGATTCCATTTTTGGCGAAGATGCTGGTTGGGGAATTTATCGTTTTGTAGTAGATATAAATAGTGCCGAGGCAACCTCTTTTTACTATGCCATTCTTCCAACAACAGTTGTGGGCGAGCAACCTATCATCACTTATGACACCCGCACAAGTGCAAGTGGTTCTTTACAAAGTCTGTACAACTTTTCCCTTGTCAACAATGACGCTTTTAGATATATTGACAGAAGAAATTTAACTTGGTATGTCTACGGTTTAACCGACGACGGCGTTGCTTATGCTCTCACCCTTGAAGACCTTGAAGATGAGTATTTTCAAGACCTAAATTGCACACAAGCACTTTGGCCAAGTTATTCAGGGCAGGAACGTACAGGACTTACCTTCGACCTTGAAATAAATGACCTTTATGGTGAATGGCAAGTTTGGTGCGTATATGATTATAGTGATACTGTTGCTTCTGTTCAGAGCAATATTGTCGACCTTGATATTAATGCTCCTTTTGATTATATCAATGTGCTTTATATTATTTTAGGGATATGTGGATTTGCACTTTTAGTAACTATTGGAATAATAATCTACAAGATTAAAAAGGAAAAGATTTGGTAATATTGCAAGATTATTTAAAAACAATTAAAATACAAAAGACTTAAATTTATTTAAGTCTTTTTTACAAAACATTGTGCCAGTTCGCTCCCATAAAGTGAAGGTAACTATGGCAATAAAACTTAATCTGCTCTATTGATACCTTGAAGGCATCTATATCGTCGCTTGCTATATAGAGTTTAAGTTTCGCAATCTCCTGACCAATTTCCTGAATGTTTTTATGATTTACCATATAACACATGTTACCTTCGCTCTCCGTCCAGTCATATTCTAGGTTATCTACCGCTAGAACTGTCTCCATATTTTTTAAGTTGTCATTTCTGTCTATTATTTCCTCTATTTCATAACAATAAGACTGTATTTGTTTGAGAGAATTTGAAACAACTAAATCTTCGGCGACACAAATAACTATAAGCAGGGCTACAATCAATATAAAATTTATATAGTGAAACAATTTCATGCTTTCACCTCTTTTTGAAAGGTTACGCCCTCTCCTGTCTTAGTTTGAAGATAACCTTCTCCCACCTTATTTAATGTCAATAGAAGGATATTTTTTATAGACTGCTCATTATTACCATATTTGTTTATCATTTGTTTTATTTCCTCTTCGCTTACGTCAGCGAGGGCAATGTTGTCCTTAATAATCTTTCCGTCGCTTACCAAAATTATAGGAAGGAAACTATCCTCGGCATTTGTTTTTAGGTCAAGGTTAGTAACAGGAGAATAGTCGGCCTTTGGCATTACTGAAACTTTACCATTTGTCTCCATAATAGCATACTGAACTTGTGAAATATTAAAGTAACCGCTTTCTCTCAGTGCCTCAAATATATCATCTGTCGAAAGATTTAATTTTTTCATAGCCTGATAGTCTATACCCTTAGGATTTACTATTATTACAGGCTTTCCACTTATAATCTTGCTAAAAACATGACTGCTCCTACTTATCAAAGTCAGAACAAAATGCAACACCACAAGTGTCAAGAGTGGCACAACTCCATGCAATACTGGTACTGATACCTCAGCCATCGGTATTGTGGCAAGGTCGGCAATAATTAAAGTAAGGACAAGTTCAAAAGGTTGCATTTGCCCAAGTTGTCTCTTGCCCATAAGCCTAAAAACCAAAAGTACTATAAGATAAATTATAATTGACCTAACTATTATTGTAAGCATAGTTTATTTTGTGCAAAATTTATCTTTTATACATTCTAACTTTAAAATATATTGTTTGCGTACATAACAATGCCCAAAGAAAAGATATTCTTTAATTTTTCTCATTCTCTTAACTTAAAATCATCTCTGTACACTATCTAAAATTGAAAAATAACATCGCTTTTAAACCTTTTTCAAATTCTTTTTCTTTAAACTAAACCTATCCTTATATTTTACAATAAAAGCTCTTATATCTATAAGTCCCATTACACTGGCAAGAGAAAGATATGATGCACATGCGATAATCGCACCTATTACAAGGGTGAAAAATAGTGGCATAAAGTAACTTAAAATGCTTACCACAAAACTTGTCAAAGCAGAGCATGGCAGGACGATTAACAACGTTTTTGCAAGTGGCATAAATAGTTTAAAATTAACTTTGGTCTTTTTCTTTAACAAAACTAGATTTAAAGTTGCCGTGATAAGATAGTTTATTCCCATTGCCCAAATAATTGAATTTATCCCTAAAAGTGAAGGCAAAATCCAGAGAGATGCAAACATTCCAAGTGCACCAAAGAAGAAATTAATAAATGAGCGATTTTCAAGTCCCAAAGAGTTTAATAGTGCTGAGGTTATATTTGTAATCCCTAGTGGCAATAGCACCCAAGATGCAGATTGGAGAAGAGTCCCTGAAAGAATGTTATCATACAAAAATAGACCTATCTGTTCGCCCATGCCTAAAAACATTGGTACAAACAGATCAGAAACAAGCAAGGCAAAAGATATAGATGAGGTTATCCTTTTTTCTATATGAGAGGCATCATTTTGTGCAACCGCCTTTGATATATCTGGGACAAGTGCCGTCGAAAGCGAACCTATTATTGTCGACGGAATATAAATTAGCGGGAGAGTCATTCCCACCGCTATTCCATATAGGCTGAGAGACTGAGAACTTGTGTAACCTATCGCCATTAGTCTTGCAGGAACTATTAAAGCAATAAGCGGTTGAATAAATGAACCTGCAACTCGCATAATTGTTATCGGTGTGGACTGCTTGACAAGGGGCTTTATATATTCTTTCTTCGGTCGTTTTAAACTTCCGCCATAATAGAAATATAAAAGTACGACAAGCAACATAGAAAGAAAACATGCGATCGTCATAGACCAGCCGAGATTTAATGCGTTCTCAATTGCAGAAAATGTTTGGCTGATTAGAAGCACGCCGACAACTATTCTTACGAGTTGCTCGTAAAACTCACTAACGCATAATGCAAAGTAGTTACCTTTCCCCCACAGTGCTCCACGAAACACACTATACACTGAGGAAAAAATAAGTGAAGGAAGCATTATAAGTAAAATCTCATAGCATAAGTCCTCGGTAAATACTAGGTTAAAAAGGTCTTTAAAAAGCAAGACTATTAGACACAAAAAGAGCGACAAGGACAAAGTGTAAATTAGAGCAACAGCAATATAAGAACCTTCTTTTTGTCTCTCATTTTTAACCAAAAAACTTGCACTCATACGTGAAATTATGAGAGGTAGTCCACTTGACAAAATAGTCAAAAGCACCATAAAAACTGATGATGCGACCTGATAAAGACCAAGTCCTTCTGCACCTACTACCCTTGATAAAATAATTCTAAAAACAAATCCAAGCACTCTCGTCAGTACCGAAAAAACTGTAATAAGAGCAACTGTTTTAAATAAAGATTTCATATCCTCTCCTCATATATGTTATTTTAGCAACATAAAATTTAATACAAAAGGAGAAAATTTTATGAAAAAAGAATTTAATCAAATCTATATTGTTAAAGAAGGCGACAGCCTTGACAAAATTGCATCTATATATAATGTATCACCACTAAGCATACTTTTAACTAATAACATTACCCCAAAAATGTTAAAAAAAGGAAAGGTCTTATTTATTAAAAATAAATAGTCTTATATATTTAACAATTAAACAAATAAATTTATAATTGCTATTTTTTGCATTAATTTTTTTATTTTTTTATTTTTACAATTTTTTTAACTTTAAAATATTTTTTGAATTTTTCACGTTTATTTGAATTTTTTATGTTTTTTTTAATTATTTACGGTTTTTTTTAATTTTTATTACTAAAAATTTTATATTTTTCATTTTTTACATAATTTATAATATCGGAAGTTGTCGTCAAGCAGGGCGAAGCCATATTTGACAGCAACTGATGGTTTTACATACTATGTGATGAACACAATTTATTGTGTTTTTTGCGTTTAGCAAAATTAAAACTTAACTTGTTTAAGTTTTATCATCACATAGTTTATAATATCGGAAGTCGAACTTGCTTGCAAGAGTGAGACTGATGGTTTTACATACTATGTGATGAACACAATTTATTGTGTTTTTGCGTTTAGCAAAATTAAAATTTAACTTGTTTAAGTTTTATCATCACATAGTTTATTATATATTTTATTTCTCATTAAATTTTAATTCTTTTTATCTCTTTTTTTTAATTTATTATTTATAAAATCT